>CAZRMA010000004.1:19167-34128 GCA_964600655.1 uncultured Ignavibacteriaceae bacterium | reverse complement strand
TTAGCAAATTATTTTAGATGGGCGAAAAGGGAATTAAAGCACTAATTTTGATGCCAATTTTAAGTAGATACTAACAATTATTTATTCTAAAATCTTTTTAATATCTTTATCTTTTCCAAAAACTACCAGCACATCATTTTCTTCAACTACAGTGCTAGCTGTGGGCACCCCATAAATTCTTTCTTTAACAATCTCTTCTCCTGAATCTTCATCTTTTACAATATAGCTTCTCTTTAAGGTAATTAAGTTTAAATTGAAGCGAATTCTTAAATCAATTTCTTGTAGAGTTTTTCCAACAAATGATTTTGGAGTTCTAACTTGCACAATATTATAATCTTCACCGAGAGGAAAGAAATCTAGCACATCATCATTAATCAAAGTTGTAGCAATTCTTTTAGCAATTTCAAACTCGGGAGTAATGACATTATGAACCCCCAGTTTAAGTAATATCTTTTCCTGTATTTTTGATGAAGCTCTGGCAATGACTTTTTTAATTCCCATTTGCAGCAGCAGCACGGAAGTTAAAATTGTATCTTCAAAATTAGTACCTATAGAAATGATTACAGCATCAACTTTATCAATCCCCAGTGACCTTAATCCTTTTTCTTCTGTTGAATCCATCTTGGCGGCAAAAGTAACTTTGTCTTTTATTTCTTCAATCACATCCATGTCGTTATCAATTGCTATCACCTCTGAGCCATTCTCAGCTAGTGAAGTTGCAACACTCATTCCAAAATCCCCTAATCCTATTACTGCAAATTTTCGATTCATTTTTTCTTCCTTTTATAGCGTAGAAATATTTTCATTTGGTAAATCATAAAATTTTGGTTCTTTAGTTTTAAGCACACTGTAAATAAAAGCAAAAGGCCCAACTCTTCCAATTAACATTAAAAGCGTAATAATTACTTTCCCACCATCTGAGAGACTGCCGGTGATTCCTCTTGACAAGCCTACAGTTCCGAATGCACTGAAGGCTTCAAAAGCTATATCCAGCAGGCTTTTTCTTTCTAATATAGTTAATAAAAATATACCTAAAGTGATAATAGCAATACTTGCTAAAGTTTTTATTAATGCTCTTAAAACAATTTCATTTGGAATAGTCCTATTTCCAATGGTAACATTTTTTTCGTTTCTCAAAAATGAAAGGGTGGAAAAGATAAGTATTGAAAAAGTTGTTGTCTTTATTCCGCCGCCTGTACCTCCGGGGGAAGCACCTACAAACATTAAAAACAAAAATAAAATTGTTGTAGCAATAGAAAATTTTGAAATATCAATTGTATTAAAACCTGCTGTCCTGGCTGTGACAGATTGAAAATAGGATGCATCAATCTTTTGCCAAAGGCTAAATTGTGCCAGCGAATTATTGTATTCCAAAAGAAAAGTAAAGATAGTTCCAGCAACAATTAAAAAAATAGTTGTATAAATAATGAGCTTATTTTGTAAAGACAATTTAAATCTAAATTTACCGAAAGATGATCGGATACTTTTCACTTTTAAAACGCTCATAATAGTGGGAAATCCAATTCCACCTAAAATTATAAGAATGCTAATAGTTGTTGTGTACAAATAATTATCACGTACTAAGGGATCATAAAGATTTAAAGTAAATAATGAAAACCCGGCATTACAGAAAGCGGATATCGAATGAAAGATAGAATCGAATATAGCTTCACTAATATTGGCAGTGGTTTGGGCGACACTTTGAAATAATATTATGGCTCCAATTGCTTCAATAGTGAAAGTAATTAAAGCTAAATAAGCAAGAACTTTGGTAATTGCGCCAACATTATCTTCATCCATTAAATCTCGTAATAGTATTCTCTCCTTTATTCCCATTCCACCTGATAAAAATAGAGCAAAGAAAGTGGTGAACGTCATTAAACCTAAGCCGCCAACCTGGAATAAAAACATAATAACAATCTGTCCAAACTTTGTAAAATAAGTTGCAGTATCAACAGTAATTAATCCCGTTACACAAACTGCACTTGTGGAAGTGAATAGTGCATCGAAAAATGACATTCCTCCTTTAACCGTGGAAGCGGGGAGAAGAAGTAAAAGAGTTCCAATTGTAATTAAAAAAACAAAGCTTAATACAAAGAGCCTTGAAGGATGAATCTTTAGTTGAAGTATTTTTTTATTGTATCTTAAGCCGCCGGAAATTAAGCCAAAGATTATATATATCTGTGCAAACACAATGTAGAGGAATGCAATGTCTTTAAAGTGTAAAACGCTTCCAAGGCTTTCAATTAGGCTATGTCCAAGGATTATTAGTATACCTTCTGTTATGATAAATAAAATAATCAGTGTTTCAATTTTATGAGATTTGATGTGCTCTATTTTATTTTCAGAAATGAATAATTGAATAAACTGGTACAATATAAAAATTGCCACAACGCCAATGGAAATAAAGTGTAGAATAACTGCATCATCTTTGGAAACTCCAAAGCCATATTCAATAACGATCGAAGCAAGCCCAATAATACTGGTAATTACAATTATAATTCTTGAAATACGGTTAAGTTTTAATTTAGTTTGATCAGTCATTTGTAAAAATCAAAAAAAAATACTTCTAATAAATAGTTTTAATTTAAAGGTTTATTATTTAATTCATTTAATAAATAATTATTTATAGAGTCTACTAATTCATTTTCGTATCGTGCATCGAACAAATATAAATTCACTTTATATTCGTTTATGTTGTTAGTGAAATCTGATTTAGATAAATAAACCTTCACTCCTTTCCTACTGAAAGTATAAGGCGAAGAAATAGCTGCATCCCTAAGCACCGAAACAATAATGCGGCTGTCATGCGAAGAGGGGAATTCAAATTCTAAAGTAATTAGCTGCTCTCTCTTCCCTACATTAATATTCTCAACACTATTTGTTAAGAATAGAGAATTCGGAATGTAAATAACGCTATTTTCACCGCTTAAAATTTTTGTCGATCTCCAGCCAATACTTTGCACCTCTCCATAAAGATTTAAAATCTTTATAAAGTTACCTTTCTCAAAAGGCCTCAATATGGAAATAAAAATTCCACCAATAAAATTTTTAATTAAAGGGATTAATGAAACACCAACAATTACTATTGCTACAATAATAATCATTAAAGTGATTTCCTTCGTATCACCTAAAAGTATATTCAAAATTAGGTAAATGATGAAAACCCAAATAAAAGCACGGGCAGTAATTAATATCGATTGAAGTAAGGGAAGTCTTTCCTTCGCTAGGGGAGAATTTTTTAAAGTGTCTAACAGCTTTATAAGTAAAAAGCCAACGAGAACAATAAAAATTATTTCAAGAACAGTCCAAAATGTAAAACGTCCAACTACTTTTAACTGATTAAAAAACGAACTATCAGGCTGAATTTTATGTTGTGTAGGAATTGGTGAAACTTTCTTTGCAGAAACCGTATCCTCTTTTACTATGCCTGGTGTTTTAATTTGAACGGTTTCAGGATGAGCAACAAATACTGTCTCCGTTTTGGTGACATAAACTGTGTCGTGCAAAAGAAAATCTTGCACAGTATTATTTAACAGTGTATCAAGCGATTGTGGATAAATAGATACAGTTAAAAAAAACAGCAGCAATATTTTCAATAAAGATTTCAAAATAATTTAAACAATATTCCTTTTGATTAATTCTTTTTCAACTGAACGGAAAACAAATTTATTTATAAAATATTTATAGCTGTACATTTCAAATTGATCGTGATAGATAAGATTTAGCGACGCTAAGTAATTCAATATTTCACGGCTTTTTTCCAATGGAATATTATAAATATTTGAGTGCTCTTTTGCCGTAATCCAGCCATGAATTAAAATGGTTGAAATTGTTAAAAGATAAATTGGGTCAATATTATTAAGAATTCCTAAAACTAATTTCCTGGGAGGTTTAATAGTAATTAAATTTCCTTTAACAGAATCGATTGATTGCAGCCAATAATACATTGCCGAAATTATATTTCCCTCTGAATATTCCTCAAGCCTTTTGAAAAATTCAGTAGATAGTTTTTCCTGTTCCTCTTTTTCCGATTTTGTTTTAAATATTTTTTTACTGATTTGGCGAATCTCCGATGGCAGAAAAAATAGACCGTATCCAGTAGCGCCATGCCTGCTTAGTATAATTGATTTGATATCTTTTTTATGAAGATCTTCTGTTACAATTTTATATTTAAAAGCAGATTCCATTTCAAAATTGTGTTTCAAAAAATTCCAGGGATGCTTGCCGATTGAGCATAACCAGAAAACATTTCTGTTTGTCATTGAAACAAGATAAATGAAATTTTTTAATGTTGAAAAACCATTTATCTGGTTGATAAAAAGCTTATTGATGTTTTCTAATATTATAATTTTCTTTCTTGATTTATCATTGAAATAAACAAGAAGTTCATCAAAAGAAATCGTTCTGGTATATCCTAGAAGTTCCGAGAATATTGTCAGAAGATCATCCTTTTTGGTGATTGTATCTTTAAATTGATATTGAAGAATATCTTTATCTTTTAAAGAATTTGTTATAATTGTATTGATTAAACTTTTTTTCCCGCTGCCTGGCTCGCCAATTATAATTGCCGAAGAGGATTTGTTTTTGTTAAAATCTTGCAAAGCAGAATTTATTTTGTTCGTCAATTCTTCCTGGCCTATAAAAAAATCATTGCTTTCAAGCGGAGTTCCGTCAAAAAGTTTCCTATAAATGAAAGGAAGATTCTGAAGTTTCTCCTGATTAAGATATGCATCTTCAGTTAAGTATTCTGTTTCTTTTGGTTTTATTAATTTAAGATTGACAAGTGCAGTGGTTACTAAAAATTTAAAATATAAATTATAATTTCTTTGAATTATAATTAAATACTTTTTGAAAAATTCATTGGCAGTATTTTGATGTTTGTCAATGGTCTTTTTAAATCGCTGCTTTGTAGCTTCCTTCCCAACAAATAAATTAACCTGTCTTAACGAACTGTCAATAATTAATTCATTAATTTGATTAATAATTATATTCACTTTTTCAGTAATTTTTTTATTAACATTTTGCTCTAGCCTGTCAATCTGTTGATTAAGCTGGCCGAGCCTTTCCTGAAGTTTTTCAGATAGAGAATTTGCCAGATCTATTGCAATCTCAAATCCGGTTTCATCATTATTCTCAAGTTCTTTTACCGCTGTATTAATATGAAAGTTCACAATAGTTGGAAAGTTATTTAATTCAGACAAAGTTATATTGAGATGATTGATAAGCAGTTCATTTATCTCCCCAATTTCTCTTGGAAGCTTCTTCTCTAAAAATGAATGTGCAATTTCTTTCAAAGGGACAGAACGTAAATCTTTAAATTCAGGCAATCTTTCTTTTATATGTAAATCAGATTCTTCGAGAAGTAATAATTTTTCAGGCAGCTGCTGCGATACTTTTGAAAAGTCAATAATTAAATTTTCAATCAACATATTCATTTTTTTGCTTTTCAAAATTTCATCTAACGAATAGCTGTACTTTCTTATGGTATCGATAAAAATTAAATTTCGTGAAGTTCCTAAATAATCTTGTAATCTTTGATTATCATTTTCGTTAAACTTTTTAATACTCTTTTTGAATTCATTTATATTTTTATTCAATTCATTACTGACAGAACGCAAGCTAAAATTTATTTCATCTGAAATGTTAACCAACGATTTATTAACCAGCTGGTTTAGCTCCACTTTAATTTTATTTGTGTAGGCTTCTTTCTGAAATAGGCCCAAAAAACCTAAATAATAATTAACCCAATAACGAATTGTCTGTAATGCATTTTCTTTTTGAATTTCACTTTCATTAAAAACTTTAGAGAATCGGAAATCTCTTTTGTTGTATTTGAAGGTTCCTGCAATTATTAATTTTGTTATTAAATTATTAAATGGATTGGCAAGAGCATATTTCAACCTTGTGCTTATCTCGGATGTTGTCTCATTAATTTCCGATTGATAAATATTTATTTCATTAACGAATTGATTATGAAGCTCATCAAACTTAGCAAGTAATAAAGTTGATAAAGCAATATTGTCCTTTTCAGTGACCGTTATTTCTGTGAGCTCTTCTAAGTATTTGAGGATATCGGTATATAATGCTCTAATCTTTCTAAGGGTTGTTAGGCGTTCGTTACCAACCAAATTAACCGTTTCCAAAATTTCCCATGAAGATTCACCAACCAGATAATACCTGGTTAAATTTCTGTAATTAATTTCTCGCTGCGGAATATATTTTTTGTTGAGAAGTTTATTGATTCTGGTTGATAGCCTTGTTGAAAATTTTGCCATCCTTGCTTTTAAATTATCGTTTTCTTTTTTCTCATAAAATTCAGGTTCAAGATTAATTAGCATCTTTGTCTGAAGTCCATCGGTTAAATCAACCAAAGAAATGAATAGATCTTTTATCAATGGTTCCAGGGCAACAATATTTTTTTCACCGGTTTTTCTTTCATCACAAAGCTGGATGATCCAGTCGGATAAAGTTTTCTTTGTTAGTAAGATTTCTTCTTTTATCAGTGCTGAAGTTACATTTGATTTTGTAAAGAATTCTTTAAGTCTGATATATTCATCTGTATATTTTTCTGTAAAGCTGATTAAAAGTTCCAGCGATTCTTCACTTCTGAAATAAATAAATTTCTTGTCAAAATCTTTTAAGATTTGATAAATTTTGAACAATATCCCGAATAATGATCTGTTTAATTCAGAGTCTGCAAAATTAGGTTCAGCGAACTTGGTTTTAATTTCAGCAATTTTTTTCTTTAGAGAAATTTTATCTTGAGCCTCTTTGGATAGTACTTTCCCTTCTTCCGGCTCTTCAATTTCTTCTTCGGATACTTCAGTTAGCTTTTTGTCTTTGTTGATTCCAATCTTTAATAAAATTGGGCCTAAAAATAAATTCAATGCAACTACTGTAGTTATAAAGTCTTTTAGCTGTTCTCCAAGTCCGGGAAGTTTTTGGCCGATGACAATTGATAGTCCAAGCATCAATCCGCCAATGGGAAGAAAACCTAACCAGGCATTTTTTTGAATTGATAAATTTTCTTTTGAAATTTTTGCTGCGAGATTTATTGAAAAATAAAGCGCGGCACCGCGGATTATAAATACAGCAGATCCAATCAAGATCATGTTCTGAATCGAAAGAAAATTTATAGAGGCACCGATCACCGTAAAAAAAGTAATGAAAATAGGCAGTGAAAGCTTTTGAAGCGGTTGATGAAGATCTTTACCGAATTTAGAAAAGTTTTGTACGACAAAACCGGCCGATACAAAAACAACTAAAGTCTCAAGATGAAAACTAGTAGAGAGCTCACTTCCGAAAACTACAAGTGCCAAAATAAAAAGCAGTAGTTCTTTATGAATATATTTTAAATATAGAATTGTGAGCCCGCCTAATGCACCCCCGAATATGATTGAGAATAAAAGTTCTTTCCCAAGATCAATAAAAATTCCTCCTTCAATTTTACCTTGAGGATAAATTAGAGCGGAAGAAATTGCAAGCACTAGTGCTAATAAAAGAATAACTAAAACATCTTTAACAATGGCAGTGCTTAAAATTAAATCTATGAATCTGCCTTTTGCTTTTGTTTCATTCTGAACGACTAAAATCAATTCTATCGAAGTCCCAAGTGCTACAACAGACATGATTAAGCCTGCCGCAATAACATAACCAGGATTTGCTTGCGATAGAAACGGAATAAAAGGAGCAAGTGCATATACGGCGGAAGTCACTAAAACAAAAATTAAAATTGTTTTAAAAAGTAGTATTAATGAAATCGGCTTTAATAAATCTTTAATCCCGCTTATTTTTAATTCCATTCCTGCTGTTAAAGCGATAATGCTTAAAGTAACACTCACTACAAGACTTAACTCTTTAATTACATCAAGACTTAAAACTTCAAGCAAATGTATTCCGAGCAATGCCGCAGAATAAGGCCCGAAGATTATCCCAATTAATAAATATCCAATTACTTTTGGTAATTTAATGAAGGCTAAAATTTCACCAAGTGTAAATGATGCTAATATTAGAAACCCTAAAACAACTAAGGTTTTTGGATTAACTAATGCGGTTGATTCAACTTGAATCAATTGTATAAAAATAAAAACTGCGAATAGTAAAATTATTATTGAGAACTTTCGTAAAATGGCAATCATTTTTTCTCCCCCGTAATTTCTCCAACATCAACCAAATAATTTTTTGTGGTAGAAAATCCTATGATTGAATAAAAAATTAAGGAGGTCAAAACGCAGCTAATAACAATTGGTGTAAATTGATTTTGATAAACATTTACGTAATCAATTACCATTGCAGCTACTATAATATCTGACGAGAATAATCCTCTGCCAATTTCAAAATGAAGTTTATCCTGATCAAAAGAAGATTTGAATGCGAGATAACCTGCAATTTTTTTTGAGTAAAATCTTAAAACAATAAAACCAAGCACAGCTGTCACAAAAACCCAAAGCCCTGCTGGTACCCAATAAAATCCAGCCATTATTACAATTAATATTCCGAATGGATGAAGTAAACGGTTTAATGAGTGCTCAATTTTATCGCTTATCTTCGAAAGGTTTGTTAAGATTACTCCTAGAATAAAATTCATGAACAGGGGAGAAAAATTTAAAAAGTAAGACACGCCGCTGGTGAAAATGGCAATGCCTAAAACCGCAACAAATAATTTATTTTCATCTTGCTCACGTCCAATAAAAATAAAAAACATAATTCCAATCACTACTGCAAGTAAAAGACTTACAACAATCCATTCGGTAGGAGTTAAATTAACTTTTTCACTTGCCCCTAAATGTATCAAGCTGAACAAGATTCCATAAATAAAAATATTGAAATTGACATTGAGTATAGAGGCATTGCTTAAAGCAGAAGAGATATGGCCTTTGATTTTGTAACGTTTAATAACTGCATCTATTACAAAATGAGACGTAACCCCGCCCATTATGCTTAATGCATAAGCAGCCGCAATAATTCCAAGTAAATTTTTACCGTCATAAAATGTATAATATAAAATTCCAAAAGAACCTCCGCCAATCAATATTATGCTCAAAATAATATCAGTAAAAGCTAATCTAAAATGTTCCGGTTCTACTTTTGGTAAATTTTTGAATTTAAATTTTAAGCCGTAAGCTAATCCGACAAATCCAATTGCTGCTGAAATACCAGGACTTAATTGGAGCAAAATATCATTTGTAATTATTTGTGGATAATTTATTTGGAAAGTTATTGTAACCCAGTTGGCAAATGCCGGGCCTATTAATATTCCTAAAAAAATGTATTCAATTCCGGATGGAACGTAAAAGCGGCTTTGAATTTTATTAAAAACAAGATTAGTGCTAACGTAGCCTAAAATTAAAATAATTAGAAAAATAATTAAGGGAGTCATTTAATGATTATTTGTAACGAGAAAAATCGACTTAAACTTCTTTTCAGAAGTAAAATAACATTCTAACATAGAAACCCAAATTATTGTTTAGTTAATTTAATCAAAAAATAATGTAAACTGAACGCTACTGAATTAATTTATTTTAGGCTGGTTTGACCTTGATTTACTTTTCGATTCTCAAAGAAATATTAAAGGATTTTCTTTATCATTAGATTAAAAGAGTGTTAATGCCACTTAAAAGCTCTTAATCCAACAGCAAAGAAAATTATTCCCATTGAAGACAAAACTAAGAAGGGGAGTGCAATCTGAGTAAAACCGGCACCTTCAATAAATATACTTCTTATTCCATCTGCAAGTAAAGTCAATGGCAGGATTTTTATAAATCCGATTGCCCACTCGGGAAAATTATGATAGCTGAAAAAAATGCCTGAAAGGACTATCATCGGGGTACTAACTGCATTTATCAATCCATTCCCGACTTCTGTGTTCGCAGTTCTTGAGGCAATCAAAATTGCCATTCCTGCAAAGCCAATGTTTCCGGCGATGAAAATTAAAATTAGTGCCGGTATATTCCCTTGGATTGTAATTCCAAAAACTAAATATGAAAACAGAAATAAAAGTGCCGCTTCAATAAAATTCATTATAGTTCTAACAGTAATTAAAGAAATCAGGAAATAAGATTTTCTCATTGGCGTAGCAATCATTCGTCTTAAAAGCTTTTTCGATCTTGTCTCAATTATTCCATAACCAAGTCCCCAAATACAAGACATCATCATTCCCATTGCTAGTAGCCCTGGAATAAAGAAATCAATATATCGGGTTCCTTGAAGAGTAAGCGGCTCAATATTTTCGCTGCTCTTTTCATCAATAGCCTTTTTATTATTAATTATTTTTGAAAGACTAAGATAAGTTAAATGTGCATCCGGGCTCACAGGATCGAAATGGTATTTAATATCATTACCTGTTTCTTCTATAATTAGACCAATTTCTCCACGCTTTAATTGAACAATTGCATTTTTCCAATCGTCTCTATGAAAATTATAAATTGAATTGCCCAACTTATCATTCTTGATTATCAACTTGTAAACTGAACTTTGTCCTTTTTCATTTTGAATTATTTTTGTCCGGTTCTTAAGAAAAGTTTCAAACTTATTGCCTTTAGATACTGAGCCCGCATTCAAATTAGTAATAACGGCAATATTATGAATTGCTTCTTTCTTCTGTGTAAAAGCTAAACCAAGTCCAAGCGCCATTAAAAGAGGAAAAACGATTCCCCAAAATAAAACTGCTGGTTCACGCATCAAGATTTTTGTATGCACGATGAACAGGGCAAACAACTGATGTTTTTTTATCAAATCATTCATGAAGATGTCTTCCGGTTAATGTAGTGAAAAGGTCATCTAGTGTTTTACGCCTGCTTTCAAAATGTTTTAGCTGAAGATTTTTCGACTTTAAATAAGTTAGAAACTCCGGCAGTTCAGTTTCTAAATTATTTATAACTATAGTTCCTTTTTCTTTTGCTGCATCCCATTCAATTTGAAATGGAGAATCTTTTTTTAAAGACATACTTGACTCAAGATTAATTTCATCAAAAGCAAATTCAATAATTTTTTCTTTGCTTTTATTCAATATTGAATTTTGTTCGCCTTCCATTAATATTTTGCCTTTGTCAATAATTATAATGTAATCACAAAGCTGTTCTGCTTCTTCCATATAGTGAGTTGTGAGAATCATTGAAGTTTGGGATTGAGCTTTCAATTTTAATAAGATTGACCAAATTTCTCTTCTTGCATTTGGATCAAGCCCTGTAGTGGGTTCATCCAACAGCAATATTTTTGGATTGTTCAAAAGTGCAATTCCAATGGCCAGCTTTTGCCTTTGTCCGCCGGATAGATTTACTGTGTATGATTTTCTTTTATCATCAAGATCAATAAGTTTTATTACTTCTTCAATTCTTTCTTTTCGTAATTCATAAAAGCTTGCGAATAGATTCAATGTTTCTTCAACATTAAGCTTATCCATAAATCTTGTTTCCTGTAATGAAAGTCCGATAGCATGATGAAGCTCGTCCTCATTGCCTTTCCATTTTTTACCCATGATCAATATATTACCGGAATCTGGTTTTTGAATGCCTTCTATCATTTCAACAAGAGTTGTCTTCCCAGCGCCATTTGGGCCGAGTAAAGCTGTGAACTGTGCTTTCTTAATTTTTAGATTTACACCGTTAACTGCTTTAACAGTTTTAAATGATTTATGCACATCTTTTACTTCAATTACAGGATAAGAATTATCTATTTCGATTTTTTACTCCGCTTTTTTGACTACAAAATTAGTGATATAAGAATTAAAAAATTTCAATTTTAGTGGTTATAAAAATAGATAAATTAAATTTATGAAAGGAATATTAAGGTTACAATGTTAGGCTTATCCTTGAGACGAACCTCACTTTTGTAGAATGAAATAAATTTATTTCTTTCCTAAACGCCTTCTATTTAGCAGTTTAATGTTGTTCAATTCAACGAGTCATTTAAGAATAATTTGATTGTAAGTAAAAAATTCCCTTAAATTAGCGCCCTAAATTAAAAATATAATTCTTGAATAATCATTTATAGAGTAAAAATGAGTAAGAACCTAGTTATAGTTGAGTCTCCGGCAAAAGCAAAAACGATTGAAGGATTTCTCGGCAAAGATTTTTTAGTGATGTCAAGCTACGGACACGTACGCGATTTGGAGAAAAAGGAAAAAGGAATAGACATTGAAAATAATTTCAAACCATTTTATATAATATCTCCGGATAAGAAAGATGTTATAAAACAATTAAAAAAATTCGCTGCTGATTCCGAACTTGTATGGCTGGCATCAGATGAGGACCGCGAAGGAGAGGCCATTTCGTGGCACTTAAAAGAAGTGCTCGAACTTGAACCCATGAAAACGAGAAGAATTGTTTTCCATGAAATAACTAAAAATGCAATTCTACGAGCGATTGAAAATCCAAGAGATATTGACATCAATTTGGTTGAAGCACAGCAGGCAAGAAGAATTCTTGATAGAATTGTAGGCTTCGATCTTTCACCGGTTTTGTGGCGAAAAGTTAGGCCAAAACTTTCTGCTGGACGAGTACAGTCAGTTGCTGTAAGATTAATTGTTGAACGCGAAAGAGAAATAGATGCTTTCAATTCTGAATCGCAATATAGAGTTACAGCTAATTTTATTGTTGAAGATGAAAAAGGAAATAAGTACAACTTAAAAGCTGAGCTTCCAAAGAAGTTTCAGACCGAAGATGAGGCTAATGAGTTTTTAAATAAATGTATTGTTGCTGAATTCACGATCGACAGTCTTGAAAAGAAGCCAGTTAAAAAAACACCGTCTGCTCCATTCACAACATCTACTCTTCAACAAGAAGCAAGCAGAAAGCTTCGTTATTCGGTTGGACGTACAATGCTGATTGCGCAAAAGCTTTATGAAGCTGGTAAAATTACATACATGCGTACAGACTCAGTAAATTTATCTGAGGATGCAATTAAAGCTGCAGAAGATCAGATAAGAAAAGAATACGGTGATAAATATTCTAACACTAGAAGATTTAAAACTAAATCATCAACCGCACAGGAAGCACATGAAGCAATTCGCCCAACATACTTTGATGCAGAAAAAATTGAAGCTACAAAAGATGAGCAAGCTTTGTATGATTTAATTTGGAAGCGCGCAATAGCTTCTCAAATGAGCGACGCAGAAATTGAAAGAACAACTGCAAAGATTAATATTTCAAGCACCAATGAGCAATTTGTTGCCAAAGGTGAAGTAATTCAATTTGATGGATTTTTAAAAGTTTACATTGAATCTTCGGATGATGATACAGAAAAAGAAGATTCGGGAATTTTACCTCCGCTTAAAATTGGTGAAATGCTGAATGTTGATAATATTACAGCCATGGAAAGATTTACCCGGCCTCCTGCAAGATACACCGAAGCTAGTCTTGTTAAGCGATTAGAAGAACTTGGAATTGGAAGGCCGTCAACTTATGCGCCTACAATAAGCACAATTCAAAAACGCGGTTACATTATTAAAGAAGAGCGAATGGGGAATGAACGCGATTACAATGTGCTTATTCTAAATGGTCACAAAAAAATCAATAAGGAAAAAAGAACTGAAATTACCGGAGCGGAAAAAGGCAAATTGTATCCCGCAGACATTGCTATGCTTGTGAATGATTTTCTTCTGCAAAATTTTCCACGAATTATGGATTACAAATTTACTGCCCATGTGGAAACTGAACTCGATGAAATTGCAAACGGTGAAATTGATTGGCATGAAATGCTAAAGGAATTTTATTATCCGTTTAAAAAACGTGTTGATGAAACAATCGAAACAAGTGAGCGTGTGTATGGCGAAAGAATTCTGGGGACAGATCCAAAAACCGGGAAGCAGCTTTCTGTAAGAATGGCAAGATTTGGCGCAGTAGCTCAATTAACTGATCTAAATAATCCTGATGAAAAACCGGAATATGCCGGATTGAGAAACACTCAGAAATTAGAAAACATAACATTGGAGGAAGCATTAGAATTATTTAAGCTTCCAAGAGATGTCGGAGAATTTGAAGGACACATAGTTGTTGCAGCGATAGGACGTTTTGGGCCATATGTTAGGCATGATGGAAAATTTTATTCACTTGGGAAATTATTCGATCCTCACACAATTGACATTGATACATCAATTCAAGTAATTCAGGATAAAAGAAAAAAAGATGCTGAAAAAACTATAAAAACTTTTGAACAAGATCCTGAAATTCAAGTATTAAACGGCCGTTGGGGTCCATACATCAAAGCCGGAAAAAAGAATGTGAGAATTCCTAAAGGTGTGGATGCAGCAAGTTTGACCTATGAAGATACTGTAAAACTAATTGAGGAAGCTCCGGAGAAAAAAGGACGATTTGCAAAATCTTCAACAAAAAAAACTGACGAAAAAGAAGAGAAAAAACCAGCTGAAAAGAAATCAACTGCAAAAAAGACTACAACTAAAAAGACAACAGTTAAAAAGGCTTCTACTAAAACAAAAAAAGGAAATTCAAAAAAGTAGTTGATTAATTGAGAATATCATTGTGAGGAATATTCGACGACGCATTTCATTTATTCCTATATTAAAGCCTTAATATTTTGTTAAGGCTTTTTTTATTTTAAATGTTAAACTTAAAAATTATCATTCAAAATGATTCAAGACAAACTCGAAACACGAAAAATAATTCACATCGATATGGATGCATTTTATGCTTCTGTGGAGCAGCGAGATAATCCTGAATTAAGAGGAAAAGCAATTGCAGTCGGCGGTGCTGAAAAAAGGGGAGTGGTAATGACAGCGAGTTATGAAGCAAGAAAATTTGGAGTGCGTTCAGCAATGCCCTCAAAGATGGCGTTCTTTAAATGTCCCAATATAATATTTGTTAAACCAAGATTTGATGCTTATAAAGCTGTCTCAAGAAAAGTGATGAGTATTTTTAGATTCTATACAGATTTAGTTGAGCCAATGTCACTTGATGAAGCTTATTTGGATGTGACTAACAATAAAAAAAATATGCCTTCGGC
>CAZRMA010000004.1:0-19067 GCA_964600655.1 uncultured Ignavibacteriaceae bacterium | reverse complement strand
CAAACCAGAAGCAGAACATTGCATGATGAATTTGATGATGAAATAATCCTGATGCAGACAATGGACAACTTACTGGAAAGCCCAAAGAAAATTGATAAACCAGTTAGACTTCTTGGTATCGGAGTTTCAAACCTTAACGACCATCAATCAAATGTAAAGCCTGCACAGTTTACACTTAATTTCTGAATAATCAGTTCTTTTCCCAATTAAATTATAGATATAATATTCTTGATTTAAACTCAAAATTTGCTTAAAATGAATCGCGGTATTTCATTTCCTATTTTCTGTAAAATCTTTTTATCATTCTAACATTTGTGGGCGTTAGAAAATTAGATTCTTTTCCGGTAAAATATATTCTTTATTTTGATAAATAAATCACTGCTATCTTTGCTCTAATTAATTCTAAAATAATTATCGATGGAGTATTATGCCTGAAAATAAAGTAAGCATGGGTTTGGGTAGTTTCATTGATACTAAAGATATTTTAAAGCTTGTGGTTGGAAAATTGTCCAGTCAGATTCTATTGTTTAGTATAGCAATCATTGTTTTAATATTAATAGCATATTCAATTTGGGGCAGTGATGGAATGATACCGACAATTTTAATAGTGGTAATATTTTTGGTCGGTGCATTTGGGTATTTATTTGTTGAACAAAAACAAAAAGTTGAACAGGGAGAGTCGAAAGTGATGAACAAAGTAATAGAAAATAAAATGAATAATATATCAAACATCAGTTCGGAAACTCCAAAAGGCGAGTCAAAATTAAATATTGAATTAGGTGTTGATAAAGCCACTTCTTTTTCCGGCAGCAGAGATATTAGTTTCGTCCCAACTTCTTCGGGCGATAAGTTCAAAGTGGGTGATAAAATTAATATTAATTTTAAAGTATCAAAACCATCTTATTTAACATTATTAAATATCGGAACAAGTGGTAAACTTACTATACTATTTCCCAATAAGATCTATTCAAACAATTTTATTGAAGCAAATAAGAAATATGAAATTCCCGGAAACGATTACGGATTTGAATATCAGCTTCAAGGACCATCCGGCAAGGAAAAATTAAAAGCAATTGTAACCGAAGAAAAAATAAATATAATTGAATCTCAATTATCCGCTGACGGCTCACTATTTAAAACTGTAGAGCCGCAAGCTGCTGCCAGAGATATTTCAATTTTGGAAAAGAAAGTTGAGAGCATTCCAAATCACAAATGGAATGAAGCTTATTTTGAATTTGAAGTTGCTGAATAAATTTTATCTAAAATAAATCGGATAAATTAAATATGTTTTGTCCAAAATGCGGCAAAGAAAATCCGGATGATGCAAGGTTTTGCGGTAATTGTGGAGAAGATCTATCTATAATTGTAGAACCGCCATCAATAAATAATACATCCGCCGAAAATAAAAAAGAAGAGGAAAAATCATCGTTTTTTAAACTCTTCTTTTCGTTCGGAAGAAAACGAAAATTAGTAGTTACATTTGGAATAATAATTCTTGTTATGCTTCCCGTAATCATTTTTATATCTCAAGAAAATGGTACTACTGCAGTCGAATATACAAATACATATCCTGTAGAAAATGATCCTACAGGTTATGGAACAAGGCTTGAATTTAATAACGCAGAATTATTTTATACTTCAAATGTAACATACCAGCAGGCTGAGAAATTGGGAGAATATCTTATAAAAGCAAACTTTTTTGCAGGTAAAACAATATCATCACAATTTGATAAAAGTTCAGGAGTTTATGTTTTTAAATATGTTATTACACCCGGTTATGAAAACGATAAAGAATATCTTAAAATAGTCAGTCAGATGGCAAATCAAATTTCAGAAAACGTTTTTTCCGGAGCACCGGTTGAAATTTATTTAACAGGTTCGCGATTCAATGCTTTGAAAGTGGTTAATCAAAATTATAAACCTCAATATGATAATACAACCAATAATGATTATTCAGATAATTTAAACAATTATAATTTATCTGAAGAAAGTTATGGCAAGATGTTGGAATTTAATAATTCCAGGATATACTATACACCTTCAATAGAGAGAATGGATGCGCAAAAAATTGGAATGACTCTGACTGAAAAAGGATTTTTTGACGGTACAAAAAAAATAATACAGCTTTCAAAAGATGGTAATATTTTTGTTTTTAGGCAGATTGTTCCAAAAGGATTAGAAAATGACGAGTCAGTCTTAAATAGCGCAAAATCTACGGCAGATTTTTTATATAAAAATGTTTTTAGAAGCAGGCCTTTTGAAGTTCAATTAACAGACTATCGTTTAAAAATTTTGAATACAGTTAAGAGCGGATTTTAAATAATCATAATCTTTTATTTTACATTTGAATAAGGAGTAAAAATTTTATGTTTTGTCCTAAATGCGGATCAGAAAATCCAGACAATGCAAAATTTTGCGGCAGCTGTGGAAATTCAATGACTGTTGTTAGAGATAATGTCCCACCAACTGTAAATAATCCAGCACAGAATTATGCAAATAAGCCGCCGGTCTCAAAGGAATTAAAGATCGGAATAATCATCGCTACATTGTTTATCCCTTTTATTGGAATTATAATGGGTTGGATCTACATGACGGACATGAACATAGAAAAAAAGAAAGTCGGGAAAACCTGGCTTTATGTTGGAATCGGAATTTTAATCATAGAATGCATTCTGTATTCTATTGGAATTTCTAGCAGCGGTTACAATTATTAAGGATCTTGTGAATTGGAAATAATAATTGCAAATAAAATATTTCATTTTTTTTGTCACCAAATTCCGGAAAGATCATTGCAATTTGGAGGTGAAATATTTCCACTTTGTTTTAGATGCAGCGGAATTTACATGGGAATATTTATTAGTCATTTAACTGCTATAGTTTCAGGACGATTAAATAGAATTTCGCCTGATAGAAAAATTGGTTTGATACTAATTTTATTTACAATTCCCTTTACTATAGATGGCTTTGGAAATTATTTTCATTGGTGGAATTCATCTTCAGAAATTAAAATGATAACTGGAGTTTTGACGGGAATATTTATCAGCATAACTTTAATTTCAATTCCCAATTTGTTAAGAAAAAAATACGCAACAGATTCAAATTTCTTTTTAAAAGATTTATTGATCCCTATATTGATTGGGCTGGCCACTATCTATTTATTTATCAATACTAATTCGGTATTGGAATTCGAAATGTTTGTTTACATTTGTCTTATTGGATGGTTAATCGTAGTAGTAAATATTTTTTCATTTGTCTTTGGTGAATTAGGTAATAAAATACATTTATCAAGTAACAACTTATTGTATAAGAAGAAATAATTTAAGAGTCTTATGAAAAATAAAAATGTATTTGCAGTAATAATAGGAATAAGTCAATATCAGGATACTACAATTTCACATCTTAAATATACTGATGCTGATGCTGAAGCATTTTATAATCTTTTACTTAACGAAGATAAATGCGGCGTCCCATCCGAAAATATGAAACTTCTTCTTGGGAAAGATGCTACGAATTTTAATATTAAGGATACTATCAGCGGCTGGCTGAAAACAAGAGTAAATGAAGATTCAACAACTGTTATTTATTATGCCGGGCATGGAGGCAGCGAATCATCTCCAATTGATCAGGATAAAACGGACAAATATTTATTGCCTTGGGATACTAGAATTTCAAACCTTTTCGCATCTGCAATATCCTGTACAACCTTTAACGAATTATTAAATAGGGTGAATGTAAAAAGAAAAGTTATTTTCATGGATGCTTGTTATTCGGGCGGCGTGGCAAAACAAGGATCCAGAGATTTAAATATTATTGACAATCCGTATGAAAATTTAGGTAAAGGGGAGGGAACGGTGGTGATTGCTGCGTCTCAGCCAAATCAGCGTTCATGGGAATATGATCAATTAGGCCACGGTATCTTTACATATCACTTACTAGAAGCTTTAAACGGTGCTGCCGATTCAGATAAAAACGGTGAAATTACAGTATGGGAAGTAATCGATTATTTAAAGCGGAAGGTTCCTGATAGTGCAAGAAATTTAGTTCATGAAGATCAAATTCCTTACTGGAGTGGTGAAGGCTCAGGTGATATTAAACTTACAGTTAATATGAAAATTCTTGAAGCGTTAAGACTTAAGAACGATCAAATCTACCAGGAGAAACGTATTAAACTATTAGAATATTATGGCCAACTTCCTCAAGAAGTTTTAGATGAAGCGTTAAATTTAATTAAGAAACCAGAAAACGTACTAACAAATAAGGAGCAAGATATATCTAAATTTATTGATTTACTTCTTAAGAAAGATATATCAATTGACAAGTATATTGAATTCAGGAAGTTAGTAGAGCCGTTGGATAATAAAAAGATTGTTGTAGAGCCCAGAAATGTAACCACTAAAAAAGAAACCCCGAAAAATAACACCTCAAAGGTCGAATTAAAATTTTGTATAAATTGCGGCTCAAAAATTTATCCCGGGAATAAGTTTTGTAATCATTGCGGGATTAAGCTATAAATAAATTGAGAAGATTGTCCGAATTTATTATCAGTAGTACTAAAATCATTAACTTCAAATTACAACTCCTTTATGTATCTTTTTTTTCTGTATTTGGTTAATTTCCACAATTGAATAAATAATCCAATAGAATATTTTATTATGATGACGGAAAAAACATCTGAAGAACAGTACAAGATTTTATTTGAGAATAACCCACAGCCAATGTGGGTTTATGATAAGGAATCGTTAAACATTGTTGCAGTTAACATTTCTGCCGTTTTAATGTATGGTTATACTCGAGAAGAATTTCTCACTTTAAATTTAGTAGACATAAGGCCTAAAGATGAACTTTCGAAATTTTATGATAATGTTGCAAAAACTCCTCCACACTTTGAAAGAAGCGGCCCTTGGCGTCATAGGAAGAAAGACGGAACAATTATCTACGTAGAGGTAACATCAAACAATATATTTTATGATGGAAAGACTAGAAGGCTGGTGCTATTAACTGATGTAACAGGAAAAATTGAAACTGAAAAAAATATTACTCAATTAGCCGCCATTGTGCAGTCAAGTGACGATGCTATCTATAGTAAAGATATAGATAATAAAATAACTAGCTGGAATAAAGGAGCAGAAAAAATTTACGGCTTATCTGCAGATGAGATAATAGGAGAAGATGCTGCAAGCTTATATCCTTATGAAAATAAGCTTGAAACTAAGCAGTTATTAATTAAACTAAAGGATGGAATAAATATACGTGAATATGAAACCATTCATGTTAAAAAGAACAATGAATTGGTAAATGTTTCTCTTACTTTTTCTCCAATCCTAAACAATGATAAAATTCTAATTGGTTATGCTGTTATTTCGCGTGATATAACAAAGCGGAAGAAAAACGAAATTGAAATATTTAAAGCTTTCGAACGAGAAAAAGTTGCTTTGGCAAAAGCAGAAGAGCAGCAGATAAAATTAAAATTTTTAGCCGAAGCAAGTAATCTGTTAAATTCATCTTTAGATTATGAAGAAACTTTAGCCGCTTTGGGAAGTCTTGTAACCCCTAAATTAGCAGATTGGTTTGCTGTTGACCTTTTTGATGAGAACAACAATTTAGTGCGGCTCACTGTATCACACGAAAAGTATGTAAAGTATAAATTCGTCGAAAAATTTATGCATTCTGTTCCGGAGAATCAAAAAGAAAATATAGCTATTTACGAAGCAATAAGAACTAAAAAGTCAATTTTATTTGCCGACATTACTTCAAAAGACATTGAAAAGAATGTCGTTAATAAGGAACAATTTAAAATTCTGAAAAAACTGGGTTTATATTCGGTGATGATTGTTCCATTGATTTTGCGTGAAAAAGTATTGGGTGTTTTAATTTTTGTTAATGCAGAATCAAAATTGAATTACACAAATAAAGATTTAATATTTGCGGAAGATCTAGCCGCACGCTCTGCAATAGCTATTGAAAACGCTTTGTTGTATAAAAAAGAGAGTGAGTTGAATATAAAACTTGATAGGCAGATCGATGAACTTAAAAAAGAAATAAAAAATAGAAAGCTAGCTGAAAAAATATCAAAAGAGCACCAAATTAAACTGCAAAGAAGTGAGGAAGGATTCCGGCTGGTTTTAGATGCAACAAAAGTAGGGACCTGGTCATGGAATCCAGTAAATAATGAGCTTCAATGGTCTGATATAACTAAAAGTTTATTTGGGTTAGCTCCAACCGATAAAGAAACGATTGATCTGTTTTATGAAATAATTGTCCCTGAAGACAGAGAATTTGTTAGAAACTCTATTAAAACTGCAATAGAAAAAAAAGAGTTATATGATATTGAGTACAAAATAAAATTAAAATCTGGAGAATTAAGATGGATTAAAGCTTTAGGGAAAGCTTTTTATGATTTCACAGATACTGCGATAAGATTTGACGGAGTTAGAATTGATATAACTGAAAGTAAAAATGCTCAGGAAGAAAAGCTTAAGCTATTAGCTGAAATTGAAAGACAACAAGAAAGACTTAATAAACTTGTAGCAGATGTTCCGGGCGTTGTATGGGAAGCTTGGGGTTTGCCTGATGAAAGTAGTCAGAGGATCGATTTTGTAAGCAGCTATGTTGAAGAATTACTTGGCTATTCTGTAAATGAATGGTTATCAACACCTAATTTTTGGCTTTCCATTGTACACCCTGATGATAAAGCACGTGCCGCGAACGAGGCAAAACAAATATATCTGAATAAAGGGAATGGAAGCAGCCGGTTTAGGTGGGTTTCAAAAGAAGGCAAATCAATTTTGGTTGAAGCCCAATCAACAACTATTCTCGATGAAGAGGGCACCCCAGTTGGAATGCGTGGCGTAACAATGGATATCAGCGAAAGAATTAAAGACGAGGAACGCGTTCAACATCTAGGCAGAATATTAGAAAACACATTAAATGAAATTTACATTTTTGATGCAGCAACTCTACATTTTGCACAGGTAAATCATGGAGCAAGAAAAAATACCGGCTACACTTTGGAAGAATTAAACAATTTAACTCCAATTGATCTTAAACCTGAGTTTAGTTTAGATGAGTATAATAAATTAATTTCTCCTTTAAGGTCGGGTGAAAAAGAGAGAGTAAATTTTGTTGCCAAACAGAAAAGAAAAGACGGATCATTTTATGACGTTGAAGTACATTTACAATATTCAAATTTGCAAAGTCCACCTGTATTTGTAGCTATAATCCAGGATATTACTCAAAGAAAGAGGGCTGATGAAAATCTTCAAGCATCACTTATAGAAAAAGAAGTTTTATTAAGAGAGGTACATCACAGGGTTAAAAATAATTTGCAAATAATATCGAGCTTATTGAATCTTCAATCGTCTTATATTAATGATGAGAAAGCATATGAGTATTTTCAGGAAAGTCAAAACCGAATTAAGTCTATGGCTTTAATTCACGAAAAACTATATAGGCCAAAAGATTTAACTAAAATCAATTTCTCTGATTATCTTCAGGATTTGATATCATATTTATCAGCCATGTACCGGAAAGATAACCATACAATTATTTTTGAGACTGAAATTGACGACGTTTATATAAATATGGATATTGCTATAAACCTTGGTCTGATAATAAATGAATTAGTCTCTAATTCCCTTAAGTATGCTTTCCCTAACAACCGTAGTGGAAATATTTCTATAAATTTGCAGGACAAAAATCAAAAATTAGTTCTTAGTGTATATGATGATGGTGTCGGATTCCCAGAAGATTTTGACTTAAATAAAAATAATTCACTTGGGCTTCAACTTGTAAAAGCTTTCACACAACAATTAAAAGGAAATTTGGATATAGATGATAAGATTGGTACTAAGATTAATATTACTTTTCCAAAGCCGGAAAAAGAATATTAAAACATAGTTAACTTTAATAAGCATTGTTTAAAATAAGGAGCAACACTATGAATAACCAAAAGCCAAAAATTCTTATCGTTGAAGACGAAAGCATCACAGCAATGGACTTAAAGCGAAATTTACAATCGTATGGAAACATTGACGTAACCGTTTCTAATAATGGTTTAGACGCCATAATGAAAAGTGAAGTGGAAAGGCCTGATTTAATCTTAATGGATATTATGCTTAAGGGCCAATTGAATGGAATTGATGTTGCAGATATCATTTCAAAGAAGAGGGAGGTTCCAATTATTTATATTTCGGCTTACACAGATGATGAAACAATTCTAAATGCACATATCACAAAACCATTTGCATTTTTAGGAAAGCCTTTTGATAATAGTGAGCTTCATAAAACAGTTAGTGAAGCGCTTTTAAAGTTTAAATCAGAGTATCATCAAACTGCCTAAAGAAATAATAATTATTGTACAAAAAAAGTAAGGTCAAAATTTGAACTCCATGCATTGATTGTGCTGTGGAAAACAAATATCGATTATTAATTTCTTACATTAAATAGAGTAAATATTTAATGATGTGGTGAAATAATATTAATATAAACTGTTAGTATGAATTTTGTTAAGAACGATGGAAACATTATTATTTTTTTTGCACTAGTCCTCTTATTGTTAATTGGATTTATCTTATTTTTAATAATCACATTCGACAGAGGCAATCAGCAAACTAATAATAGAACTGAAATTGAAAATATAATTCAGTCTACTGAAAATTATTCAATGTATTCAGTATAAGAATATTAAAATATCTTCGCCATTTCCCAATGAGGAATTTTGACTTCCATAAATTCTGTACCCACAAGTTTATAGTCTAACTTTTCATAAAATCTTATTGCTGTATCACGCGCATGGAGTATTATTTTTTTGTATCCCAAATTTTGGGCATGTTCTTCGGAAAATAAAACCAATGCTTTGCCTATGCCTTTAGATCTTAAATTTTCATCTACCGCAACTTGCCGCATTTGAATTATTTTAGTGTTGATGGGCTTAAGTAAAAGAATACCAATTAATTTATTATTAATGAAAGCACCAATGTGAATCTGCGTCTCTTCTTCTTTTATATCATCAATGCTGAACTTTAGTCCGAGGGGTTTTCTCAGAATTTTATCTCGAATAGCCAATTCGTAAAAATATTCAGTGGTAAAATAGTTTATAATCTTAATATTTGTTTTCATTAAAATTTTATAAATTAACGTTAGTTATTGTTTAATATTATTCCGCATAAATATTATTTCTATTTCTAAAAATTAGCTTATTTTAGCAATTCCACCAAACTGATAAATAGCTAAATGTTTTTAAAAACAATACAGGGCGGTAAATTTTAAAAACTATCATTGAAGATAAATGGTTTAACTCTATAGCGGGGTGAAACCTTTATATACAAATTCAAATTTTAATATTAGTTATTTATTAGTTTTAATTATAATAATCCAATTCAAGTAGGAGTGAACATGAAAAATATCCTTTTGTTAATTTTATTATTTCTTTCATCTATGATCTTTGCACAAGAAAAGAAAGATACAATAAAGGTTGGCTGGGAAGGCTCAGCTGTTACAGGACTAAATCTGAGTCAGGTTGCTTTCAGTGATTGGTCGCAAGGCGGCGATAATTCTCTTACATTCACCATTTTCGGTTTATTTGGGGCAAATTATTATGCTATGCCCTATAAACTAGAGAACAGTCTAAAACTTGCTTATGGCAGAACAAAACTCGGAGAAAATTCATTTAGAACAAATGATAATGAGTTATACCTGGAAAGTGTTCTGACTTACAACATTCAATCATGGGATGTAGAACCATATTTCAGCAATACAGTTAGAACAATTATATCCAAAGGATATGATTATTCTGTCGATCCGGCTTTGCAAACGTCAAACTTTTTTGACCCTGGCTATATTACTCAAAGTTTAGGATTTTCTTATGATAAAGTAAAAGGATTCAAAACACGATTAGGACTTGCAATTCAAGAAACGATCACAAAAAATTTTAATGTTTATTCTGATGATCCCGATACTCCTGACAAAATAGAAAAATTTAAATTTGAAACTGGTTTGGAATCCGTTACTGAAGGCGAGGTAGAATTTGCTCAAAATATGCTTTTAAATTCTAAATTAAGATTATTCACACGATTTAATATGATGGATGTGTGGGATGTTAGATGGGACAATACAGTTACTGCCAAAGTTAATGATTTTGTAAATGTTAATTTGAATGTGCTTGTTATTTACGAAAAAAGCCAGTCATTAAGAACACAAGTTAAAGAAGCTTTACAATTAGGTTTTACTTACACATTGTTTTAAAAATGTTTATTTAAATTATTTCATACACTAATACATAATAGGAGGCTAAAATGTCAATGATGAAAGAATTCAAATCCTTTGCCATGCGTGGTAATGTTATTGATATAGCAGTTGGTATTGTTATTGGCGCTGCATTTGGTAAAATTGTAAGCTCGTTCGTTGCTGATGTTATCATGCCGCCAATCGGGCTTTTATTGGGCGGAGTTGATTTTAGTAGAATAATGGTTACTCTTAAAGAGGCTACTGAAACTACCAAGGCTGTTACAATTAATATCGGAGTATTTACAAATACAGTCATTGATTTCATAATAATTGCCTTTGCAATATTTATAGTAGTTAAGGGAATGAATAGTATGAAGAAAAAAGAAGAAGTAAAGCCTGCTCCTCCTCCTCCTCCTTCAAAAGAAGAAGTACTTTTAACTGAAATACGTGATGCATTAAGAGCTAAATAAAATTTAACGGTTATATAAATAAAATAAAGGGTATAATGATGCGAAGATGTATGACGATTTTCTCAACTATTATTTTTGTCATTTTATTTTATATACCTGTACATAGTCAAATTAAATCTGAAGGAACAAAATTTGGGCTCCAGATAAACGGACTTTTGCCATATGATGACTTTGGTTATAATTACGGCATTAAGTTGGGCTATTTAGCAAGAGGATTTCTCAGATTTGATGCAAGTCAAAACCTTGAAGTTGAATTGGGGGGAGGCTATGGTAAATATAGAGGAAAGGATTATCAATCCGACGAATACAGTACCGATATAATTCCGGTTGATTTGCGATTTGTGCTCAGCCCTTTTAAAACTGAAACCTGGAACCCGTTTTTCTATTTTGGATTCGGAGCACTGCATTATTCAGTTCAAAATTTGCCGAAGGCATATGATTTTCAAAATCCTCAAATCGAAGTTAAGAAGTATGGCTGGACAGGAATTGTCCCCGCAGGAATTGGTGCTCAATTTGCATTAAGTAAAACTACACTGTTGGAAATTTCTGGAGGCATCTCTTACTCATTAACCGAGAACTTAAATTATTATAAGATCAATGAAACTCTAAATGATGCTTATTTTACGTTGGGCGTTGGCTTAACGTTTCAGAGAAATAGGGGAGCATCTGATGATGATAAAGATGGACTTACCCTTGATGAAGAAGAGTCTCTTGGGACTGATCCCAAGAAAGCTGATTCAGATGGAGATGGATTGACTGATGGAGAAGAAGTTAATAAATATAAGACTAATCCGCTAAACAGTGATTCCGATGGGGATGGATTGAACGACAATGATGAAATATATATCTATAAAACTAATCCACTTGTCGGTGATACAGATAATGATGGTTTATTAGATGGGGAAGAAATAAATATTTATAAAACCAATCCAAATGATGCTGATACCGATCATGATGGATTAACTGACGGGGAAGAAATAAAAAATTATAAAACTGACCCTTTAAAAACTGATACAGATAAGGATGGATTGAAAGATGGGGATGAAGTGAATACATACAAAACAAACCCCATTGTTTCAGACACAGATGGCGATGGTCTCAAAGATGGAGATGAAATAATAAAATATAAAACCGATCCAATTAAAAAGGATACAGATGGGGGAACTATTGATGATGGAATTGAGGTTAACCGCGGTACCAATCCTAATAATGCAAATGACGATGTGGTTAAAATTGGAGTTCCGATCGTGCTTGAAGGGATTACTTTTAAAAGCGGTAAATATGATATAACTCCTGAATCAGAGGTTGTGCTTCAGAAAGCACTAAAGACAATGACTACTTATCCTGATATCGAAGTTGAAATTTCTGGTTATACCGATAATATTGGTAGCGCTTCCCTGAATTTAAATCTTTCTCAAAACCGTGCCGCAGCGGTTAAAAGCTGGCTTGTTAACCATGGCGTTAATGAAACCAGAATAATTGCAAAAGGTTACGGTTCAGAAAATCCAATGGTTCCAAACGATTCCCCTGAACATAGAAGAAAAAATAGAAGAATTGAATTCAAAAGAATAAAGTAAATTTTTGTGCCTCTAATTAAATTTGGAGGCACTGTGCTATTATTTTTAATTCCTTGGTGTTCAATTTAATTCTGGTAACAAAAGAACTGTCATAAAATGAATTACTCAAATAATTATTAAGAGGTATGCTATGTTAGATGAAATATTGAATATTGCTAAAAGTGACCTCGGCGGTAAACTTGGTAATTTAGGTTTAACAAATGATCAAGTTGATAAATCGGTTAACATTGTTGGCGACACCGTAAAAGATGGCTTAAAGGATGAAGTACAGAATAATAATCTTGATGGGATTATGTCATTATTCAATGGCAAAAGTAAAGTTGATTCAAATAACCCTATCGTAAATAAAATTAGTTCAAGTGCCATACAAAATATAACTTCCAAACTAGGAATTTCAAGTTCAGTCGCGTCAACAATTGTAAGTGCAATTGTTCCATTCATAATCTCTAAAATTAGCGATAAAATAGGAAGGGATTCAGATAAGCCTTTATCGGGACTAACGGGTTTGCTTGGCGGTGGTTTAAATTTGGGAAATCTTGGAAATATTACTAAATCAGGCTTGGGTGATAAGCTAAAAGATTTATTCTAGTAATAATTATATACATCATTTGTTGAATCAGTTAAATCGAATTAAACTATTTGTTATTTTTTTATAAATTATATTTCATTGAGAATCATATAGTATCCTTTTAACAAATAAAATATTGATATTATTTAAAGCTCTTGTATAAGAGCTTTTTTTATGAAGATAAATTGTTATTTATAAATAGGAGATGAATATTATCTTATATAATATTCAATAATCGACAGGTACAATTACTTCCATAAAAAAAGAATTGTAGTAAAATAAGATATAAAGAATTGTCCGAAAAATACGATATAGGTTATCAGTCCTTTAAAGTATTAAACTGACTTAGCTATCTATCATAAAGCAATGCTGTTATATAACTAACCAACCCAATTTTCTGCCCAACTAGCTCTAATTCTCGTTCTAGATATTTGGGGTTTTGATAATCCTGGTTTAATGCAAATTACAGGTGTTTCAGAAAAATTTAAAATTTTGTTTGTAACACTTCCCGTGGGCAAATGAGAATGATTGGTCGAGCCGTGTGTTGCTATAGTTATTAAATCAGCGCTGTTAGTTCTGGAATAATCAAGAATTTGTTCAACAGGTTCGCCTACTCTTAAAGATTCAATTATCTTAATGTCATAGGGTGGAATTTTAGCTATAAACCTTCTCAGTTCTTCCTCTGCTTCCATTATCCGGCTGTGCAAATTATCGTCGCTGATTTCATGATTCATATTGATTGAATCTACGATTTCTGTAACAACTACATGAAGCAAATGAAGTGTAGCTGAATTTTGAGCAGCCAAAAACAAACCAAAGTCAAAAGCTTGTACAGAGTTGTCGGAGAAGTCGGTTGGGACAAGGATATTTTTAATACCCAGCATTTTACCTCCTACTTCTTGTGTGGTTATTTTATAGTTACATTAGATGAATAAATTCAAAAGGATGGTAATCAAATATTATGACATTGTCAATGCGCTAACTAACTTTGAAACCTCGTTAAAATCGTAAGGCTTGTAAAAAATGGTATTAACGTATTTTCTTATTTTATTATCAATTTCTTTGATTTTATCTTTGTAAACATAAAAAATAATAACAGGTAGTTTGTTGTTTTTTTCCTTAAGTTCTTCACAAAATGATTCAATTTCTTTATTGGGATCTGAATCTATAATTACTAAATCCACACTGGAATTGGTTGAGAGCATTTTAATTACATTTAAATCAGTAGTTACAGTAACATCATAGATATTCTGTAAATACATTAAGAAACTGTAACCAATAGTTATATCCTGACTAAAGAATAATATTTTTTTCCTGTTACTCAAAAAGTGAAACTCCGAATAAATAAACCATTTTACCTAATTTAGAATAATAATAAGAAGGTTACATTTAAACCTCATTATAAACGGGTAATAGTTTTATGATGGATAGAACATCCCGCATATGTAAGTACTATTTATATGCCAACTATGTGAGGATTGAACAAAATAGAATTGATTGGAAAACATGAAATTTTTGCATGTTTCTCGCTAAAAAAATGTGTTAAAATGTGGTTTCATTTTCTCTTAATTGGAAATGGGTTTAATTCAGTTGCAATTATTGAGAATGCAAACGGTTATTTTCTATACATTTATGAAGAACAACGCTAATCAGCTATCTCTAAATCCTTAAGTTTTCTATACAAAGTAGACAAACCAATCTGTAATAGTTCGGCTGTTTTTTCTTTGTCGAAATTATTGGTTTCAAGTGCGCGCAGGATATAGTTTTTCTCAAATTTTCTTACAGATTCGTCCAGGGATCCTAATTTCGTAAAATCAGAAGTTGTTTGTACCTGGCTAAAACCGCTCGGCAAATCATTCAGTGAAATAAATTCTCCTTTGCAAAATATGGCCGCTCGTTCAATAACATTTTCAAGTTCTCTTACTTCGCCTTTCCATTCATAACTGATTAATGCCCTCATCGCTTCATTATCAATTCCCCTAATATTTTTAGTCAGTTCTTTTCTATATTTGTCTAAAAAATGATCTGCTAATACTGGAATATCTTCCTCTCTTTCTTTTAGTGGGGGCAGATTTATCTCGATCACATTGAGTCTATAATAAAGATCTTCTCTAAAGTTTCCTGCGGCTATTTCATCTTTTAGATTTCGATTTGTTGATGCAATAAATCTTATATTAATAGGAAGTGAAAGAGTCGTTCCGACGGGAGTATATTCTCTTTGTTGAAGTACGCGTAAAAATTTAACTTGCAGCTGAAGCGGGAGTTCACTTATTTCATCAAGAAACAAAGTGCCGTTGTCAGCAGCTTTAATTAAACCTTCTTTATCTGCAATAGCACCTGTGAATGCTCCTTTTTTGTGCCCGAATAATTCGCTTTCGATAAGTGTTTCGGAAATCGCTCCACAATTTACGGCTATAAATGTTTTATCTTTTCTTTTACTTTTAAAATGAAGAGCACGTGCAACTAACTCCTTGCCTGTACCGCTTCTTCCAGTAATTAATACGGTACTATCGGTTTCAGCTACTGTGTTAATCATTTCATATATTCTTTTGATCGCATTACTTTTGCCAATAAAATTTTCAAAATCATAATTTCGCTGCAATTCTCTTCGTAAAATTTTATTTTCAATCAGAAGATTCTTCATTTCAAATAATCTTCTTATTTTGATCAGCAGTTCGTCAAACTCAAGAGGCTTAAGTATATAATCACTGGCGCCATTTCTAAGGGCGGAGATTGCAGTCTCAAGCGAACCGTAAGCTGTAATGATAACAATTAGGGTTTGTATATTAATTTTTTTTACTTCATCAAGAAGCTGTGTGCCTTTCATTCCGGGCATCTCAAGATCTGAAATGATTAAATCATATGAGTCCTGTAGGACCATATCGTATGCTATTTTACCGTTTTCTGCTTCATCCACATAATAACCTTCTTTTTTAAGTACAAATGATAGAGACTCTCTTATAATCTCCTCATCATCAACAACCAATATTCTTTCAGCCATTTTAATTTCCTTTGTGTTACGTATGAATAGGTAAACTAATATAAAATATAGTTCCTTCGCCCAATTTGCTCGAAACCTTTATATCGCCCTGAAAACTTTTAATAATTCCATAACTTACCCATAATCCCAACCCTGTTCCTTTGCCTTCCTTTTTAGTAGTAAAGAAAGGTTCAAAAACTTTTGAAAGATTTTCTTCAGGAATTCCTTTTCCGGAATCTGTAAACGTTACTATGATATTATCCTCGTCTAAGTCAGTCTCAACTGAAATTGTATCGCCTTTCAACTTTGGACGTTCAATAATTACGTCAACTGCATTCAATAAAATATTAACAAAAACTTGCTGAATTTGATCAGCAACTAATGGCAGCAGCGGTAAATTTTTATTAAGCTCTTTTTTAAAAATTATATTTTTTGCTTTAGCACCAACTTTAATAATTTCGATTGCTTCTTCAATATTTTTGTTCACGTCAGTTAACCGAAGTTCATAATTTGATGGTCTTGAAAAATCTACCAAGTCTCTTATAATTTTAGATATTCTTGTAACCTGACTTTTTACTAGATCAAGTTTCTCTTTAGCAAAATTGTCAGATGTAGAACGCTGAATTACTTGAACAAGGGCGGAGATAGATGCCAAAGGATTTCCAACTTCATGTGCTACACCAGCAGCTAAAGTACCTATACTTTCCATTTTTTGAGTATGAACTAATTGTTTTTCCAGCATTTTTTTTTCGCTCAGATCTCTATGAATTCCAAAAAAACTAGTTAATGTCCCTTTTTCATCTATAATTGGAGAGATAAGCAGCTGTGTATAAAATGGTTCACCGTTTTTTCTTTTATTTTCAACTTCTCCAACCCAAACCTTACCACTACTTATAGTTGTCCACATTTTATTCCAAAATTTTTTGGAATGCTTTCCACTGCTAAAAATTTTTGGATTTTTTCCAATTAATTCTTCTCTATTGTACCCGCTGGCGTGCTCAAAAGCCTTATTGACATAAATCATTTTTCCTTCGGTGTTAGTGATTTGCAACGGGTTAACTGTATTCTCAGCAACCGTATAGTAGATGTTAAACTCACGAGCTTTTTGCATTTGCTCAGAAATATCACGAGCGAATATAAAATATTTTTTCTCATCTTTTTCTGAATTTACGGACCCAAAATTTGCGAAGAACAAACTGACTTCAATGAGATTTTTCCCGCTCACTAGTTTCGTGTAGAACTTTTCAGAATTACTATTTGTTTTTGCCAACGTAAATTTTGCATTTACAAGATTACTTTCTGTTTGGGGGATAAAATCAAAAAAATTACGATTTAATATTTCATCGACGTGCTGACCAAGTAATTTAAATGCTTCTGAATTTGCATGAATAATATTGCCATTTTCTAATATTAATAAGCACAAATCGGGAAAATTGTCAAAAATATCAAAACTAAAAACATTATTACTCTTCATATTAAAAGATAACTTTAATTATAAATTTATTTTACAATGAATTATATTAAAACACACAGCTAAGTTGAACTAGAAATCGTACTATACAGAGAGTCAAAATAATTAAAATACGTTTATTTTTAACTATTGGTTTAAAATTTATGATTATGGGAATTTTACAGCCATATATTTACCGTTTCCCAATACATACAAGAAGGAAAACTTCGTTCTTAAAAATGAGAATTTTTTAACAATAAAAAAAATAAATAAGTAGAAAATTAAAATATTTTAATTATTTGCTTTAGAAATGTTCAAAAAAAATATGGAACAATCATTGATATTGCAAAATCAACTTATAATTTATTTATAAGGAAGTTCTATTCAAACTACTACAGTTAGTGAACTTTAAAACTTAAAGCCTTTCTACAAACCTACCAAAGCACGAATTAAAATCGAACTTAATTCGTGCTTTTTTATTTTAAATATCAAAGTAGAAATATAAAATTACAGATAGCATGATGTTTTGTAATTTGAAATAGTGTGTATTGAATTGAAAATTAATCTAAATGAATTTGATTTCGGTTATTCTAGCCATACAATGTAAACAAAAAAGTCCTTAGTGCGTATTTTAATTTAGAATTATATACCCAGTTTTAATTAAATAATTAGCTTAATCATTTTCAAAAACATTTTGAAGCAGTTTAACTAAATCTTGAATTAAAAATGGTTTCGAAATATAATGGGTCATTCCATTTGCTAAAAATTCATTTTTATCTTCTTCTGCTGCATATGCGGTAACGGCTATAATAGGAGTTTGTTCATAACCGGGGATTTTTCTTGCTACCTGCGTTAGCTCTTCTCCATTCATCCCTCTTCCTAAATTAATATCCATTAAAATTGCATCAAAGACATTTTCATTCATTTTTTTCAATGCGATCTCCGCATTTTTTGCTACATCTATCGAATAATATTTCGAAAGCGAAAATGTGACAACCGCTACTGAAATCTCGTCATCTTCAACATATAAAATGTTTTTCATTGTTGTTTTTTTTACTAATTATTCTTAACGATTCAATCATTAAGCAATAAGGGGAAATTGATCTTCTAAATAATGTCAGTTAAATGCTAACTTCTAACTTAAAACTCTACTCTTTATTCCTTACATAAATTAATTTGAATCGCCCTTTGGGACTTTCGCGAAGCTCCACATCAAATTTCTTAATTGACTTTATGAGTGGAGTCAGCTTTAGGAAGCCGTAATTTCTTGAATCAAAATTAGGCTGCTTTTTTTGAAGAAGATTTCCAACATCACCTAAGAATGCCCAGCCATCATCATCTGCCAGGTCAGTTATTGTTGAAGCAATCATGTTTACAACTTTGGGAGTTATTTTATCGTAGTCAGCTTTTTGAACCGGTTTGTTTTTATCCGGTTCCAATTCATTTTCTTGAGTCTGATTTTTAAGAATTTCAATGTAAATGAATCTATCACATGCCGCAATAAATGGTCCGGGAGTTTTCTTTTCGCCGATTCCAATTACGTTCATTCCGGCTTCTCGGAGTCTGGTTGCAAGACGAGTAAAATCACTGTCACTAGTGGCAAGACAAAAACCATTAACTTTTTCCGAATACAAAATATCCATTGCGTCAATTATCATTGCAGAGTCGGTAGCGTTTTTCCCGGTTGTATATCCATATTGCTGAATAGGAGTAATAGCATTTTCAAGCAAAAGATTTTTCCACTTTGAAAGTTTAGGGTTAGTCCAATCTCCATAAATTCTTTTTATAGTTGGATTGC
>CAZRMA010000003.1:25577-34600 GCA_964600655.1 uncultured Ignavibacteriaceae bacterium | reverse complement strand
ATAAGCACAAGTGTACTTTATTATAAGCTGGATAAATTTGGATTGTTAAAATGAAAACACTGAAGAAAACATTATACGTCTGTTTCATTTGCTTGTTGGTAACTATTAGAGCTAATGCTCAAAGCTTAGGTGAACTTGAGAGCAGGTTTGAACATCTTACAAATGTTGTAAATGAAAATAATAATTCTCTTGATTCATTAAAGAATGTTATTGATGAAAGAGGAAAGAGAATTGATGAAGAAAAAAACAAAAATAATCCGGATAAAGATAAAATAGTCCAACTGATGGCAAGTTCTATCACCATTTCAAATAAGTATGACCAGCTGCAGAAAAAAAATAGTGAAACTGAAAAAGAATATGAGCTGTTAAAAAATAAATTAGATAAAAAATATTCGGTAATAATTGATTCATTAAATGAGATAAAACCGTCAACCAATAAAATTGAAGAGACAAGATTAATTTATATTCAAAAAAGACTGCTTGTTGCTCCTCAAGTTCCACTGCTGTCTTTTAATCCTATAAAAATAGCAGAAATTGATTTAAGCAAGCTAAAGGATAAAAAAGAAAAATCCCTTTACAATGATTATCTTAAAAATGCTTTAACAGAAGTTGACAGTGTTTTGAGCAAGGTTAAAAATTTATCGGATGATTTTAATCAAATAGTAAGACTGCAAAAGAAAACTCAAAAATTTTTAGAGGAGACTGAGTTTAATAGCAACATTCAGGTTCAGAAATACTCAGGTAACCAAACAAATAGTAGAATGGATGTAACCAATTCAGGATTTGGTGAAAATGATAAATCTAATATCTTATCAGTTGCAAATTCATACAATTTAATTTTGAATCAGTTGAATATTTACGGCAACAATGATCCTAAAAATGTTTTCAATTTTTCTGAAGATTTAAACAAGAACGGATTAAATATAGAAGAATATAATAATTTGCTAAAAGAGGTGAAAAATAGGCTGCAAGAATATAAATTAGCGATAGCAAATAAAATTAATTCTTCTAAATGACCTTTAATAAATTTCATGCATACCTTTTATCAATTGTTTTAATCACTCCAATTTCGTCTAGCTTTCCTCAGTTATCAGCAAAATTAAATTTAGAATCCGGTTATTATAATTCCACGCAGCACGATTACATAAAGCAAAACGATGCAATTTATCGCCTTAACGGGCTCGCCAAATATAGATACGCTGAAGAGAAACGAAGTGCGTCAATTCAATTAAGAGTAAGCCCCGAATCATTCGGCGGCGCAGATGGATTATTTGTTATAAAAATGAAAGCTTCAGGAAATTATTTTCAGAAAGAAAATAACTTTAATTGGGGTCTGGATATTGCCCGGCAAAAGAATATTTTTAAACAAACAGAATTAAAATTAGATTATGATATTTTTCTTTTAAATGGAAACTTAAATCTTTTTCTAATAGATAATTTTTCTATCGGTTCATCATTAGGATATGCATTCCAGAATGCCAGTAAAGATGTTAACCAAAATCTTGATTTATTCTTTTTAGATTTAAAGGCAGTCTCTAATTATAATTTGTATTGTAATATTGGCTATGGTTTTTACATTGAACGATTCAATGTAAAGAGTAATTTGGAACTACAACCTAATTCACTAAATATTTTTGATAATTCCGGCTGGCGTTTCGGTCCGCAGATAAGCTTTAATTATTTGAAAAATATTTTAGCAAATGTAGACTACCGATTTTTGTTTCACAACTCAAAGCTTACCGGAAATCCGTCTTATGAACAATGGATAAGGGTTTTGGCCGGTACATTTATAACTGAAAAATTGTCTGCATTTTTATTAGTAGATTATTACTGGCGCAAGTTCAAACAAAATGAAACACAGCAGAATTATACTAATTTATATTACAATCCTTTAAATATAGAAAATAACATTTACGCAAAACTTGCCTACGAAATTAATGAATCTTTTGAATCATACATAAAATCAGGCTATTTCAAATACGATGTAGTTAGTAGAAATTATTCAATTGCAGGATGGGATATTATGTTAGGGGTAGAAATTAAAGTTGAGTAAAAAATAATTAACTAATAATTATTTAATTAATAATAATTAAATTTCTAAACAGAAATACTAACAATATGGCAATTTTTATTCAGATCATTTAACCTATATTTTTTTTTCAATTTAAAATAGGATGAAGACAGAATGGACAAATTCGTACTAGGGTTAGATTTTGGTACAAATTCCTGTAGAGCTTTAATTGTTCAAACATCTAATGGAATGGAATTAGCCAGTGCAATTTTCCCGTATCCTTCTGGAGAAGCTGGAATTATTGTTGACTCTTCAAATCCGCATATAGCAAGACAAAATCCTGCCGATTATATACTGGGGATTGAAGTCACAATAAAAGAAGCAATTAAAAATGCAAAAAAAATAAATCCCAAATTCAATCCTTCAGATATTATTGGTATTGGAGTTGACACAACGGGCAGCTCACCATTACCTGTAAACTCAGAGGGAATTCCTTTATGTTTTTTAGAAGAATATAAAAACAATCCTAATGCAATGGTTTGGCTTTGGAAAGATCATACCAGCTATAACGAAGCTGAACAAATAACAAAGCTTGCCACAAAAGTAAGGCCTCAGTTTATGAGCAAGATAGGAGGCACTTATTCTTCCGAATGGTTTTGGAGTAAAATATTACATTGTAAAAATATTGATGAGAAAGTTTTTAATGCTGCTAATAGTTTTGTAGAAATTTGTGATTGGATTACAGCTTCTTTAATCGGCGATTTAAAGCCTGAGAACATTAAAAGAAGTGTATGCGCTGCAGGACATAAAGCAATGTTCAATAAGGATTGGGACGGACTTCCCGACGAAGAGTTTTTAGAGATGCTTTCACCTGGTTTAGGAAAATTAAGGGATAGACTATATAATGATTCATTCCCTGCCGGATATTTAGCCGGTCACATTTCAAAAGAATGGTCTGAGAAATTAGGCCTTAATAAAGATGTTGCTATTTCTGTTGGCTCTTTCGATGCGCATATGGGTGCTGTAGGTGCAGGCGTGCAGGTCGGAACACTCGTAAAAATTATTGGAACAAGTACATGTGATGTTATGGTCTGGCCCAGCGATAGACCATTAAATGATATAAAAGGTGTCTGCGGAATAGTTGACGGTTCTGTAATGGATGGATACTACGGAATTGAAGCCGGACAGTCGGGAGTTGGAGATATCTTCTTATGGTTTGTTAATAATCTTGTCCCTGAAAAATATGGAAATACAGTTGATGAAAAATTTAAAACTTTAGGTGAAGAAGCTTCAAAATTGCAGCCAGGCGAAAGCGGCTTGCTTGCACTTGATTGGAGTAATGGTAACAGAACTATTTTAGTTGATACAAGATTAACCGGATTATTATTAGGGCAAACTCTCCATACTAAACCTCACGAGATTTACAGAGCATTAATTGAAGCAACAGCATTTGGTGCATTAACTATAATTAATAGAATTGAAGAATACGGAGTGCCTGTTAAAGAAGTTGTTAATTGCGGAGGATTGGCTTCTAAAAATTCTTTGCTTATGCAAATCTATGCAGATATTACCGGAAGGCCAATGAAAGTTTCCCGTAGCGATCAAACACCTGCTTTAGGTGCTGCTATTTTTGGTGCAATTGCTGCCGGTAAAAAATCCGGAGGATATGATTCGGTAGAAGAAGCAAGACAATCAATGATCGGAATTAATGAAGGCTATGAATCTAATGAAGCTAATCATCAAGTTTATGCAAAAATTTATAATCTGTATAAAAAAATGCATGATGCCTTCGGTACGACTGAATGGAAAGGAAATCTTTTTGATGTTATGAAAGAATTATTGGTTATTAAAGATGGAATAAAAATTATTAATTGATATTTCATCGATGGTCAACACAAAAAAATAATTTACATTTTAGGGAAAGAAAATGTTACGCAAAATAATTCTATTATTATTAACTGTATTTTTTATTTCTTTTAAATGTCTTGCGTTAATTGAGGATATGAAAATTAAACTTCCCGCAATTTTTTCAGACAACATGGTTCTGCAAAGAAATACGAGCATTCCGATTTGGGGAACTTCTGCACCAAACCAAATAGTCAGAGTTGAACTCGATGGGAAAACCACTTCAACTAATGCGGATCAAGATGGAAATTGGAAAGTGTATTTACCTGCTCTGAAGCCAGGCGGCCCATATGAATTGCTTGTGATGGGTAAAAATAGAATTACATTTAAAAATGTAATGATTGGGGATGTTTGGATTTGTTCAGGCCAATCAAATATGCAAATGATGATGGAAGAAATTGGAAATAATTTTGATAACAAAAAAGAAATTGCCGCCGCAGGTAAATATAACTTGCGAATTTTTTCAGTTGATCAAGCTACGGCGGTTACTCCACAAAATGATTTTACCGCAACCGGCTGGCAGATTTGTGATTCAAATACAGTTAAGAAATTTTCTGCAGCAGCATATTATTTTGGAAAATATATCAGTGAAAAAATAAATGTTCCAATCGGACTTATAAATTCTTCTTTCGGCGGAACTGATATTGAAGCGTGGACAAGTGCAGTTTCTCTTCAAAAAATAAAAAGATTTGAGCCGATTCTGTCTGATTTAAAAAAATATTCTGATGGGGATACTTCTTCAGCTAAAAAATATGAAGAAGAAAGGCACGAATGGAAAAGCAGCTCAAATCATGCTGATCCTGGTTTCCCCAAAGAAGGAGTTACATGGAAAGATTTTGAATTTGATGATTCCGGTTGGGAAAAAATGAATGTCCCGGGATTATGGGATCAGAAAGAACTTGTAAATTTTGATGGTGCTGTTTGGTACAGAAAAGAAATTAATGTCCCATCAAGCTGGGGCGGGCGGGATTTAATTTTAAAATTAGGACCAATTGATGACATTGATGTAACCTGGTTCAACGGAGTTGAGCTTGGTAGTGGCGAGCGATGGAATAAACCTAGGAAATATATAGTTCCGGCATTATCTGTTAAACCAGGGAAAAATATTATAGCCGTTAGATGCATTGATACCGGGGCGCCAGGAGGAATGTGGGGGGAAGCAAATCAATATAGTATTTCTGTTAATTCAAATGATTCAATTTCTCTTGCAGGCGAATGGCTATATAAACGAAGTCTTGCATTAAGTGAATTTCCACCCAAGCCGGTTTCTTTTGACGACCCTAATTTTCCTACAGTACTTTTTAATGCTATGATTGCACCTCTAATTCCTTTTGCAATTAGAGGGACTATTTGGTACCAGGGAGAAAACAATACTAGCAATGCATTGGAGTATAGAACTTTATTTCCTTTAATGATTCGGGATTGGCGTTCAAAATGGAAACAAGGAAATTTCCCCTTCTTTTTTGTACAGCTTGCAAATTATATGAGAGTGATTTCGGAACCTGTAGAAGACACGTGGGCTGAATTGCGAGAGTCACAATTAATGACTTTGAAAGTTGAGAACACAGGAATGGCATCTGCAATTGATATTGGTGATTCACTTGATATTCATCCTAAAAATAAAAGAGAGATTGGCAGGCGTTTGTCTTTGATTGCATTGAATAAAGTTTATGGTTTTAAAAATACTTATAGCGGGCCTCTTTATAGCTCATTCCATGTAAAGGGTGATAAAATAATAATAGATTTCGATTTTGCAGATGGTTTGACAATAAAGGATGGTGCTATTTTAAAAGGATTTGCAATTGCGGGGAATGATCACAAGTTTCAATGGGCGCATGCAAAGATTATTGGAAAATCCGTAATGGTTTGGAATACACATGTTATAAATCCGGTTGCTGTACGCTATGCATGGGCTTCAAACCCGGTTTGTAATTTATATAATGATGCAGGGCTTCCTGCTTCACCTTTTAGGACTGATGGCTGGGAAGTTTTAACAAAAGACTTTCAAAAATAACTTTTAAATTGAGGCACTAATTTTTAACAATAGAATAATGCGGAGTTAAAATGAAACGAAACTATTTTATAGTGGTATTAATTTTTGTGGTATTTTTTGTAATATCATTAATCACTAACATTTTGGGACCGCTAGTTCCTGATATCATTAAGAGTTTTAATCTTAGTTTAACTCTTGTTTCATTTCTTCCATTCTCATTTTTTATAGCCTATGGTGTGATGTCAATCCCGGCCGGAATGCTGGTCGAAAAATATAATGAAAAAGTCGTAATGCTTTGGGCATTCGTCATTGAATTAGCAGGAGCTTTTTTATTCGCTTTGTATCCTTCTTATGCTGTAGCGCTCGGATCATTATTTTTGCTCGGAATTGGAATGGCAATTTTGCAGGTGGCAATAAATCCATTACTAAGAGTTGCAGGCGGTGAAGAGCATTTTGCTTTTAATTCGGTACTTGCCCAATTAGTATTTGGCGGTGCATCTTTCCTCAGTCCGTTTATTTACACTTACCTGGTTACGAATATTTCCGATAAAACTCATCAACAAAATTTTTTAATTTCTACTTTATCATCTATAGTCCCTGAAAATCTTCCATGGGTGTCATTATACTGGCTGTTTGCGGTTTTAATTTTAGTTATGGTGGTTGTGATTTATGCTTCAAAATTTCCCAAGGTTGAAAGAAAAGAAGATGAGCGTTCAGGGGCCTGGGAAACCCACAAGAAATTATTCAAAATGAAAACTGTGATCTTATTTTTCATTGGAATTTTTGCCTATGTTGGAACAGAGCAGGGGATAGCAAATTGGATTTCACAATTTCTATATGTCTATCATGGCTATGATCCGCTTAATGTTGGTTCATCAATCGTTTCATATTTTTGGGGATTGCTGACATTGGGATGTGTTTTAGGATTGGTGTTGTTAAAAATATTTGACAGCAGAAAAATACTTATCTGGTTTTCTATCTCGGCTCTATTCTGGCTGAGTACAGCATTGTTCGGATCAACAAATTTTATAGGGATAAACTTAGCCCTAATTTCATTTCCTATGGCTGGATTTTCTCTATCTGTAATGTGGTCAATTATATTCTCATTAGCACTTAATTCACTCGACAGTCATCACGGTTCCTTCTCAGGAATTTTGTGTACTGCAATTATTGGGGGTGCTATTGTTCCGGTTATCATTGGCTGGCTCGGCGACCTTTTCGGGCTGCGCGTTGGTATGCTTGTAATCTACGTTACGTTAGGGTATATTTTAAGTATAGGGTTGTGGGCAAAACCAATCATTACAAATGAAACAATAGCTTCTAAAAAAGAAACAGTAGCAGCATAAAAATGAAAGTTTAATTTATGTCATTGCTTGGAATTGATCTTGGCGGAACTAATGTGAGAGTGGGGAGAGTGAATGAAAATTCTATTGAAGCACTTACATCTGCTAAAATTACTGCTGGCGGCGCAGAAGAATTAATTTTAAATGAAATTTGTAATGAAATTGATAAAGTGATTCAAACTGATGTTACTGGAATAGGAGTTGGAGTACCAAGTGTTGTAGATACTGAAAGAGGAATCGTTTACGGAGTTCAAAATATTCCTTCCTGGAAAGAAGTTTATTTAAAAGATTATTTAGAAAAAAAATATAGTATTCCAACTTATGTTAACAATGATGCAAATTGTTTTGCCGCCGGAGAAAAATATTTTGGAAAAGCAAAAGATTATATAAATGCAGTTGGTTTAATTATAGGAACGGGGCTTGGTGCCGGCTTAATACTGAATGGTAAATTATATTCTGGGGCAAACTGCGGTGCCGGAGAATTTGGAACAATTTCTTTCAGAGTGCATAACTACGAATATTATTGCAGCGGTCAATATTTTTTACAGCGTTACTCAACTAACGGTGCAGCATTATCCGAATCGGCAAAAAATAATGACACAAAAGCATTGAAAATATTTTCCGAATTTGGAAGTAATTTAGGTGAGGCGATAAAATTAGTAATGTATTCCATCGATCCCCAAATCATAATTTTAGGCGGATCCCTGACAAAATCTTTTCAATTTTTCAAACAGACAATGTGGAATTCAGTGAATGATTTTGAGTATAAACCAGCACTAAAAAAAATAAAAATTGAATGTTCAGAAATAAATGATATTGCGGTTTTAGGTGCCGCGGCGTTATACCTTGATGCAAATAAATAACACATTAAATCAGGAAACTTTATATTATTAATCATGAAAAAATTATTATTGTTTCTTATCGTATTTCAATTAAACTTATTTTCTCAAAGCAACTCCCAGTATTGCATTATACTAAAAGATAACTGGGAAATACAATCTTCCGAAAAAATTATAGTTTCAGGTAAAATTATTTCAACTTTAAGCTACGATACTAAGGAATGGTATTCCACAACTGTACCTTCAACAGTACTCGCAGCGCTAGTTAGGAATAGTGTTTATAAAAATATTTTTGTTGGTGAAAATTTAAAATCTATTCCGACGGATCAATTTAAAAATTCATGGTGGTATAGAAATGAATTTTTCATCTCGAAAGATCAAAATGTAAACACTTATAAAATAAAATTTGATGGAATAAATTACCGGGCAAATATTTGGGTGAACGGAAATATAGCTGCAGATACTTCGGCAATCTATGGGTCATTCCGTCAATTCGAAATTAATATAACTCCGTTCGTAAAACCCGGAGAAAAAAATGTGCTAGCTGTTGAAGTTTTTCCGCCGATTATTGGGGATTATACGATGGGTTTTGTTGATTGGAATCCTGAACCACCTGATAATAATATGGGGATTTGGCGAACAGTTGAGTTAAAACAATCCGGAGATGTATCAATCAATTATCCAAGTGTTCAAACAAGGTTTGCAAATAATGAATTAAGTAAAGCAAGATTAACTGTTACGGCGGAATTAATAAATAACAGTGCAAAAATAGTATCCGGCTTTCTTGAAGGCGCAATTGAAAATAATAAGTTTTCAAAACATGTAGAATTGGAAGCAAATCAAAATAAGTTAGTAACATTTTCTGCTGATGATTTTAAAGAATTAAATATTAATAATCCACGTATCTGGTGGACGTATGATCTTGGCAAACC
>CAZRMA010000003.1:0-25477 GCA_964600655.1 uncultured Ignavibacteriaceae bacterium | reverse complement strand
AAGAATTAAATATTAATAATCCACGTATCTGGTGGACGTATGATCTTGGCAAACCTGAATTGTATAATCTTAATTTAACTTTTAAAGAAGATAGCGTTATTTCAGATGAGCAGTATATCCACTTTGGGATAAGGGAAGTTTCCGATTACTTTAATAAAGAAGGATTCCGTGGCTATAAATTGAATAGGAAAAGAATTCTTATTCATGGCGGCGGCTGGGCTGATAATATGCTTTTGAATAATACTTATGAAAACTTAAAATCACAGGTTGAATACGCAAAGCATATGAATTTAAATGCCATTCGCTTTGAAGGATTTTGGGGAAACAGCGAAGATATTTATAACCTTTGTGATGAGAATGGAATATTATTAATGGTTGGATGGAGCTGCCAATGGGAATGGGGACACTTTCTCGGGAAAAAAGAAAATGAACATGGAACGGCAAATTCTTCGGCGGATATTAAACTTTTATCGGAGTCTTGGAAAGATCAAATTAAATGGCTGCGAAATCATCCATCAATTTTTGTTTGGTTATATGGAAGCGATAAATATCCCCAGCCGGAACTTGAAGAAAATTATATTAAAATATTGTTTCATAACGATCCGACCAGGCCTACAATTGCCTCTGCCGCAGAAAAAACGTCAACAATTACGGGCAAAACAGAAGTAAAGATGCGCGGTCCTTATGATTACGTTCCGCCATGCTATTGGTATGTAGATACAGCTTATGGCGGCGCATTCGGATTCAATACCGAAACTGGGCCGGGGCCGCAAGTTCCAATAATTGAAAGCATAAAAAAGTTTATTCCGGAAAATCATCTTTGGCCTATGGATTCTGTTTGGTATTTCCATTGCGGAGGCGCGGGCAAGTTTAAAAATCTCGATCGATATAATGAAGCAATGAATGAACGACTTGGCGCTGTAAATAATTTAGAAGAATATTGTACAAAAGCACAATTTTTAAATTATGAAGGTATGCGCGCTATGTTTGAAGCGTTTGTCGCTAATAAATTTAAAGCAACTGGGATTATTCAGTGGATGTACAATGCTGCCTGGCCGAAATTTTGGTGGCAGTTATATGACTATTACTTGATGCCCACAGCGGCATTTTATGGTGCTCGTAAAGCTTGCGAACCGGTTCATATTTTGTATGAATATGGAAGCAATTCAATTATAGCTGTGAATAATTCAGTAGCTGAAAAAAATAATCTAACGGCGGAAGTAAAAGTATTTAATTTTAATTTAGCAGAAAAATTTTCATTCAACAAAACAATTTCTTTAAAACCGGATGAGAATTTAAGTATTACATCTTTGAATGATTTGAAAAATCTTGACACAACTTATTTTGTTGATTTAAGATTAACTAATGATAAAAATGAAATCGTCAGCTCTAATTTTTATTGCTTATCTACAAAAAAGGAAATTTTGGATTATTCAAAAAACACCTGGTTTGTTACTCCTGTAAAGGAATACGCTGATTTGACTGAACTAAATAATCTGCATAAAGTTGATTTGCAGGTTAAAGTCAATCCAATTGAAAAAGCGGATAAAGTTGAAATGAATGTTGAGGTTGAAAATCCTTCGAACTCACTTGCTCTTCAGGCTGAATTAAATATATTTAGCGGAAAAAATGATGAAGCAATTGTTCCGATATTCTGGGAAGACAATTATTTCTCTTTACTTCCGGGCGAGAAAAGAACAATTACTTGTTATTACTACAAAGCTGAAAATGTTAGTAAACCTTATATTAAGGTAAAAGGATGGAATATAAACGAACAGACGATTGAGCTAGCCTATTAATAACTAAGCACTTTTAGTATTTTTAAATTAAAATCCGGAATCAAAATATTTACATCCGGATTTTCTTTTTTTGGAAGAATTATTTCAATATCAACAATAAATTCGTATTTATTTAAAAACTATTTGTGGGGTTGCTGACGAAAAATCCTAATCCAATAGATGTTGAAAGCTTTTCATGTTGTTTTTGATCGATTGATTTTTAGCAATTGTCGCCTTACTTTTGCATATTATTTCACTTAATAAATTATATAACATACTTTGACTTCAAATACTCCTTTAACCGATATTGAATTGTTAAAAAGAGTCTCAAACAGTGATTCTAAAGCCCTGGAGATTTTATACAATCGGTATTCACCTTTGCTATATACAATCATTAAAAAAATAGTTACTGATGAAGAAACCGCACAACAAGCCCTTGCGGAAGTATTTGTCATTGTTTGGAGAAAGATTGATCGTTTTGATTGCAACACCGGGAATCCATATACATGGTTAGTAACTCTAACAAGAAATAAAGCTGTGGATATAATTAGGAGGAGAAGATCCGACTCAGATTTTAGGGAGTATGATGATAAATATGAAAACGATTTTATTATTCCCAGTATTTCAAATAATGTTGAAGCATTAGATTTAAAAGAAGCATTAAATAAAAGAATAAATTTTGAAGAAGCATTAAATAAGCTAACAGATGCGCAGCAGTATGTAATTTATTTAGCATATTATCAGGGTTTTACGGAAAAAGAAATTGCTGCCAAACTGAACATTCCGGAGCAGACTGTTAAATCCAAAATTAAATTCGCTCTAATAAATCTTCGCGATAATTTAGCTATGGAAGAAATGTAAATGACGGAAAATGATGCAAAATATGATTTGATTTATGCTTACGCTTTAGGTTGTTTAGATGGAAACGATTTATTAAGCTTTAGAGAAAAAGTAATTAACGATGAAGCATTCACATGGGACGAATTAGGCGAGTTCCAAAACCTGGCCGCATTGATGACTTCCATCCTCGTAGTTGAAATTCCTAAACCAGAGGTTAAAGAAAAAGTTGCACAAAAACTTTATAACTTAAAAATAGAAAGCACACCGCAAGTTGAAATTGATGAAAATACCGATTCACATGATGAACATCCGATTGAAAATATAGAAAATATAGAAGAAGAAGTATTTCCTACAGTGGATTTAAATGAGTATCAAGAAACTGAAAATATTAAAATTGAAGAAGAAATTGAAGAAAAGCCCATAGAGGAATCCCTGATTGAAAGTGAAAAAAAGGATGGTGAACTTCCCCTAGAGGACAATAAAATATTAGCAGATTTTAATCCGGGAGAGGAAACACCAAATGAAGATTTTTTTAAAGAAGATGAAAATCGGAATGAAGAGCTAACTCCTGAGGATATGATTGAAGAAGAAACAAAGTTAGAAGATAATAATGAATCTGAATTATTTAATGAAGAAATAAATACCAGTAGTGAGCCAACAACAGAGCAAGAAGATTTAATGGAAGAAAATAAACTACCCTTTGATCTTGGAGACGACTTTCTGCCAAAAAGAAAAGAACCGGAAAAATTTAGATTTGAAGAAGTTGATGATTCACCCAAAGAAAAAGTCACAGAAAATTTTATTGAAAAATTCATAGAGCATAACAAATCAAGCATCACTGAAAAAATTGATCAAACCATTGAAGGATTAAAAGAGCAGGTTGGAAGCGAATCAATTATTAATGAATCGGGATACGAATTGGTCCAGCCTTTAAGTAAGAAATTAGCTTTATTGAACAGCCGTGATTCTTTGGAAAAAAATTCTGAATTGGAAGAGAATTCACTTGATGATCATTTAGTTACGGATTCATTAAAGAGCCAGGAACTGCAACGGGTCTTTATTCAAAAGGGGTCAGGCTCAAAATTTCCAATAATCATACTTTCAATTCTAAGCATATTATTCTTGGGCGCAGCATTTTATTTCTATATTAATTTTAATGAAATCATTAAAACTGATAAGCAGGAAATTACTCAATTAAAAAACGATTCAGCAACACTTTATTCATCCAAGCAAACTTCACATGCAGTCATTTCATTTCTTGAATCACCGAATGTAACTGTTGTTGAACTTGGTCCAACTGATGCGGCGCCAAATTCTTCAGGTAAATTATATATAAACTTTGGTGTTGGTTCGGGCTATTTATATACTAAAAACTTGCCTGTATTGGAAAGTGATAATAGCCTGCAATTATGGTTAAGCAGCGGCGAAAAATTTATTTCTTTGGGAGTAATAAATACAAAAGGGGACGATGAATACTATCCATTCAATTTTAAACCCATTGAAGCAACCAGGAATACAGAGGTGTTGGTGACGGAAGAAAAAAATGCCGGCGCAAAACAGCCAAGCAGTAAATTATTATTGATCGGCGCTTTAGAATAATTTATTGTTTTTTTTCGGATCTCGTAAGAATAAAAATTAATCCCCCCGCAATTAAGACTATTGGCCAATAATTAATGGCTATTTTCACAAGTGAACTTAAAAAAATCGAACTATTAAAATTGCCCTTCCAAAGCACAGCTAAAGTTCCAAATAAAATAAATATCAAGGATATAATTAAATAGATTTTGTCTTTTATATTGTTTATAAACACTATTAAGAAACTAAAACCTATATTTAATACTAAGGCAGGAAAAATCAATGTTGAATTATCTGTAAATTCGAAATTGTTAATAAGGAAAAGTATTACGCCCCAAAGAAAAATAAATGTGCTCGAAAATAGTAAAGCTTTGTTTCCTTTTCCAAATGAATTAAAAAATAAACCGAAACCTGCAAAAATTAGGGTGTAGCTCAATAGTTCAGAACTTGTGAAATTGAAAATTCCAAACAACCGAAGTAAGATGGATGCAACTAAAAAAATTAGAAGATAAACAATTAAAATTCGGTTTTTTGTCACGTGTATTTAATTGATGAATTTATTTTAGGAAATTATAAAATTCTTTGCCCCATGCTTGAAGCAATGATTTCGGAAGCAAAAACAGCACTTTTATTTTTATTATCCAATATAGGATTAACCTCAGTTATCTCTAAAGAAGACATGCAGCCGCATTCAGCAATTGCTTCCATAATTAAGTGGGCTTCGCGGTAGCTCAATCCTCCGGGAACAGGGGTTCCAACTCCGGGCACAATTGAAGGGTCAACACTGTCAAGATCAAAACTTACGTGAATATGATCAACATTTTCTTTAAAATGTTTTAGAACTCTTGTAATAACTCTATGTATGCCTAACTTGTCAATTTCACTCATGGTATAGATAGGAATATTCAATTTTTTTATAAGTTTTCTTTCAAGCATATCAATACTTCTAATCCCGATCAAAGCGCAGTTTTCAGGTTTAATTTTTGGTTTAAAGCCTAAGAAATTTACCAGTTTTTCATTCCCAATTCCTAAGGAGGCAGCCAGGGGCATTCCATGAATATTTCCTGAAGGTGAAGTTAAATCAGTATTCATATCGGGATGAGCATCAATCCAAATTACTCCCATTCTCAATTTGTTTTTTCTGCAGTGAGATGAAATTCCTGCTATAGTTCCGAGTGCCATTGAATGATCGCCGCCGATGCATAACGGGAATTGATCCTTATCCAAAACTTTTTCAATTCGTGAAGCTAATATCTTGGAAGTTCGTAATATTTCATTTAAAAATTTCAGCTTAGGATTTCCAATTCTTTGTTTTTCCATTATTTGAATATTTATATCACCGCTGTCAATAACTTTATAACCAAGATGTTCTAGCTTTTCTTGAAGATTCGCAATTCTCACGGCTGAAGGCCCCATATCCACACCACGGCGGTCAGCTCCCAAATCCATCGGGAATCCCATTAAATTCACAGTTTTTGTCTGAATTCTCTTCATAAATTTTATATAATTAAAAAATGAATTTTAAGAAAGAATTATGACAAATTATAAAGTTTTGGGCTAATATCCCAATTTTTCTTGAATAGCATTTTTACAATACATTTTATATAAGTTAATCATTATATTTCGACTTGATTTCTTAATAACAAAACAATAACTAACAAACAATTAAAAAAAATAACTGTTAATTATGGATAAATATTCAGCCGAACCTTTAATAAACGTAGGAATTCTTTCTGATAGCGAAATTCATTTTGAACTTTATGGCGATTTTCAATATGAAGGGAAAAAATACAGTGGGATCTTTTCAGCTCAGATTGTAAAAAGTAAAATAGTCTGTAAAAAAGGTAAAGAAAAAATTGCCGAAACAAATGAATTATTTTTTAAGACACTGGATCCCGAAGGGGATTCCTTTTTAATAAAAGAGGTTATTATAGGAGTTAAATTTCATTGGGAACGAAAAGAAAAACAGCGCTTTCTTGGATCTCTAAAAATAATAATCGAAGATGGGAAGCTGACTGCAATCAACGTAGTACCAATTGAAGCATATCTGATTAGTGTAATCTCTTCGGAAATGAGTGCAAGAAGTTCGCTTCAATTATTGAAAGCTCATGCCATAGTTTCAAGAAGCTGGTTAATTGCCCAGATGGAAAAATCAAAAACATTACAAAAGCAAAATAAAGGATATAGTGCTGTTTATGAAAATGAAAATGAGTTGATAAAATGGTACGATAGGGAAGATCATAAAAACTTTGATGTCTGCGCTGATGATCACTGCCAGAGGTATCAAGGGGTAACAAAAGTATATACTGAAATTGCCCGCCAGGCTGTGAAAGAAACTAAAGGAATTGTTGTTTCATATGATGACAAAGTATGCGATGCAAGATATTCAAAATCTTGCGGCGGACTTACCGAAGCATTTGAAAATGTATGGGAGCCTGTGCAGTATAAATATCTTTCATCTGTTGTTGATTATAAGTTTGAGCCTGATAATTTTAGTTTAAATTTTTCAACTGAAGCAAATGCCCGGAAATGGATTCTGGGTAATCCGCCTGCATTTTGCAACACAAAGGATAAAAAAATCCTAGCTCAAATTCTTTTAGATTTTGACCAAGAAACAACTGATTTTTACCGGTGGAAAGTTGAGTATTCACAAACTGAATTATCGAACTTAATTAAAGAAAAAAGCGAAATCGATTTTGGTGAAATTTTAGAATTGATTCCAGTTGAAAGAGGAGCATCGGCAAGATTAATTAAGCTAAAAATAGTTGGAACCAAAAAAACACTAATTGTCGGGAAGGAATTGGAAATTAGAAGAATACTTTCAAAGTCTCATCTTTACAGTTCAGCAATTGTAATTAAAAAAATTCAATCCGGAAATAAAGTTCCGGATAAATTTATTATTTCTGGCGCCGGATGGGGACATGGAGTTGGTCTTTGTCAAATTGGGGCAGCGGTTATGGCATCAAAAGGTTATAACTTTGATGAAATATTGCTTCACTATTTTTCAAACGCAAGGCTTTTTAAGCTTTACTAAATGGATGATTGACGATAAATGAAAGTCCTTGTGTCATGTTTATCTAAAAGCTGGGGTGGAATGGAAATGGTGACCCTGGTTTTTATTAAAAAGCTTTTAGAAAGAAATGTCTCCGTAGAATTATTGTGTATTAGGGAATCGAGATTGCATATCGAAGCAAATTCTTTAGGAATTATAATAAACCCGATAAAAGCATCAGGTTATATTCATCCATTTTCGATTTTGAAAATAGCTGCTTTAATTAGAAGAAAAAAAATTGAATTAATTCATACACATGCATCAAAAGATTTATGGCTATTGGTTCCGGCGTTAGAAGTTTTAAAAAGTAGAATCCCATTGCTGTTGACAAAACATGTAGGTTCATTCATCATTAAAAAAGATTTTTTACATAGATGGATTTATAAAAGGGTCACTTACGCTTTGGCAATTAGTAATGTAATTTCAAAAAATCTTCTTGATACATGTCCATTAACTGAAGACAAAATACTTATTCATCATAACGGTGTTGATTTGAATCGGTACAATGCGGAAAAAGTTAATCGAGATAAAGTACGCACTGAGTTTAACATTAAAGAGAATGTTCTTGTATTAGGAATGTTAGCCAGATTTAGCCCTGGGAAAGGACACGAAGAGTTTTTGTATGCAGCATGTGAATTGAATAAAAAATATGATAATTTATTTTTCTTGATTGTTGGTGAAGCAAGTCATGGCGAAAACGAATATGCAGATTCAATTAAAAAACTTGCTGAAGATTATCAATTAAAAAATTTAGTTTTCACGGGTTTTAGAAGTGATATTCCTGATGTACTTTCAGCTATGGATATATTTATTTTTCCTTCTCATTCGGAAGCATTTGGAATTGCTTTAATTGAAGCTATGGCAACGGGTCTTCCTTCGGTTTGTTCAAATTCTGATGGAGTTTTGGATATAGCCATCGACTCGGAAACTTCATATCTTTTTGAGAGGAAAAATGGAAAAGATTTAACCGAGAAAATTTCCAAGTTGATAAACTCTTTTGAAACAAGAAAAAAATTTTCAGAAGAATCTCGGAAAAGAGTTGAAAAATATTTTGATATTGAAATAGTCATTGACAGGTTAATTGAGATTTATAATAAATCATTAAACTAATTATTACAATCAAATCATTAATTATAAGTGGAGAAAAAATGTTTAAGTTACAAAGTGCAGGCAAATTAATTTTAGTATTTCTTACCGTTGGCTTTTTATTGGCTGGATGCAGTTCGACAAAAGAAATTACTTCAACAGTAACACAATCCGACTGTCAAAATGAAAGAAAGATTAACAATCCTAATGAATTTGTGTCTGAAACAGCACAGAATTTAGATGTATTTCAGAAGGGTGATATTATAACTGGGACAGTAGATATTGAATCATATTGTAACGCACAATTATCGTTTGATGTTGTAAAAAAGGAAAATGAACTTTGGCTGAAATTAAAAAATAATAGTGGGGTAAAAGATGAATGTGTTTGCACCAAAAAAGTTTCAATTTCTTTAGCCAATGTTGAAGCAGGTGATTACAAAATCGTAGTAACAAATCAAGCTGGTAATCAATTACTGGCACAAACAATGTTTACTGTGAAGTAGTAATTTATTAGATAATCTTTAAGGAGATACTAAAATATTTAGTAAATCTAACTAAACTTTGTTAAGCTTATTTTGATTCTTCTATTATTAATAATTAACTTTTTATATAAAATATTTAACTGAATTTAGGAAAATAATGGTAACTGCATTTCTACCTTTCAACAAAGGATCTCATTCAATTGAAACTATTAAAAATTTAAGATCAAATTCCTCTGTGGATAAAATATATTTACTTTCACAAAATGAAGAAAAAAGTGACTATGAAAATTGTGAAATTATCAAGATTGATGCATTGTTTTCATCAGCAACAATTAAACTTATTGAACAAAAAACCAAGACAGATTTTGTTTTATTTATAACACAAGACACTCCTGTTCGTCTAAGCCAGTTTGCTATTGAAAGATTTTTAAATGTTGCTGAAATGACTTCATCAGGCATGGTTTATTCAGATCATTATGAAATAAAAGACAATAAAAGAAACACCCATCCGGTTATCGATTATCAAATCGGAAGCATCCGGGATGATTTTAATTTTGGGCCTGTTCTATTATTTAGAAAATCCGGGATGACAGCTGCATTAAAAGAGAATTCATCGGATTATAAGTATGCAGCTTTGTATGATTTACGGTTAAGTATCTCGCAAAGATTTTCAATCACGCACATACCAGAATATCTTTATTCAATAATTGAATCGGATGATAGGAAGTCCGGAGAGAAATTATTTGACTACGTTAATCCAAAGAATAGAGATGTGCAAATAGAAATGGAACAAGCTGCCAGCCAGCATTTAAAAAATATAGGGGCTTATCTTCAGCCCAAGTTTGAATCAATAAATGAAAATGAAGAGGAATTTCCATATGAAGCGTCGGTAATTATACCTGTAAGAAATCGGGTTAAAACTGTAAAGGATGCAGTTGAGTCAGCATTAAAACAAAAAACCAATTTTGATTTTAACATAATTGTAGTTGATAACCATTCTAACGATGGAACAACTGAAATTTTAAAATCTCTTTCTGATGGGAATAAAAATGTAGTCCATTTAATTCCGGCATCAGAAGATCTTGGAATCGGTGGATGCTGGAATGAAGCGGTACATAGTGCACACTGTGGAAAATATTCATGTCAGCTTGATAGTGATGACGTTTATCAGGATGAAAATACTCTTCAGCAAGTTATAGATTTATTTAAATCAGAAAAATGTGCAATGGTTATTGGTTCATACACATTAACGGATTTTAAAATGAATTCTATTCCTCCAGGATTAATAGATCACAAAGAATGGACTCCTGAAAACGGCAGAAACAATGCTTTAAGAATAAACGGACTTGGAGCTCCTCGCTGTTTTTATACTCCAGTTCTAAGAAAAATTAAAATACCAAATGTGAGCTATGGTGAGGATTATGCCGTTGGATTAGCTGTATCGAGGAATTATCAAATTGGTAGAATTTATAAATCAATCTACATGTGCAGAAGATGGGAAGACAATTCTGATGCAGCACTTTCGATTGAAAAACAAAATATAAATAATTCTTATAAGGATAAGATTAGAAGTTTCGAAATTCTTGCCCGCCAAAGGTTAAACGCAAAATAAATTAAATCCTTCTTTTAAATACTAAAGAATTAAATGTTAGAAAATATTTTAATTGATGATCCCCAAATTACTTTTTGGATAGATAGCGAAGATTTTTCTGAAGCCGCAAAAATACTGTTAAAGCTTCAAATAAATGATTGGGAACTTGCTGCAAAAGGTTTTCGATCTTTGAAATCTGTTCAAACCAAAAACTTTAAATTTGATGGTTACGAATTTAAGGTTCAGTACAACCCGGGAAGAATTATTTCATCATCTGCCAAGGTTGATGATAAATCGATTAAAGAGAGAAAATGTTTTTTGTGCGATGAATCCCTTCCCTCTGAACAAAAAGGTATTTTAATTAACGATGAATACATTATTCTTGTAAATCCATTTCCTATTTTCCCCGAACACTTCACGATACCGCATATTCGACATACTCCCCAGCGGATTGAAAATTCGTTTTCAGATTTATTAGATATCACTAAAGAAATTTCAAAATATTATACAGTTTTTTATAATGGCCCTAAATGCGGGGCTTCGGCACCGGATCATTTACATTTTCAGGCCGGATCAAAAAATTTTATGCCTATTGATTCGGAATTTCGGTACTTGGAAAATGAATTTGGTAATATTTTGCATGAAGATACAAATGTTACCTTAGCTTCAGTAGATGACGGACTTAGAAGATTTATTTCAATAGAAAGTTCCGAAAAATATCTAATCGAAATAGAATTTAAAAAATTTTTAGAGGGGTATAAAAAAATTTCAAATACCGAAGTAGAACCAATGATGAATATCCTTTCTGATTATAATCATGAAGTTGGTTGGCGAATAATTATTTTTTTAAGAGAAAAGCATCGTCCGTCCCACTTTTTTGCTGAAGAGGAGAATAGAATAATTATTAGCCCTGCAAGTGTTGATCTAGGGGGAGTTCTAATAACTCCGCGCCAAGAAGATTTTGAAAAAATTTCAAAAGAAATAATTGCGGAAGTATTGGAGGAGGTTACACTATCACGTGAAAAATTTAACCAATTGAAAGTCAGTTTGGGGCAAAACAGGGCGTAAGTTATTGTCTTAACTCACATCATAAAAAATTTTTATAATTTTGATTCAAAGAATTAAATTATTAGAATCCGTCTCATTATCTTACAGTCAGTAATAACGCGTACCTAAAATATTGCTATAAAAATTTCATTTTTAAGCAATTTATGTCATCAAAATTTCAATAATGGTTTGGACTGATATTTGGCTTTATAAAAGAACTGCTATAAGTGGTTAATTTTAAAACTATTTTCTAAGACCAAACGGAAAAAAAATGTATAATTTGAAGCCCCTCCAACAAACAAATTTGTTTTCCTTGATATTAATAATTCTTATTTCGGCAATTCAGACAAGTCTAATTGCTCAAGATAATTCCAACCAATCTTCAAGCAAAAACATAATCGCAAAAGACGGTTTAGGCAACAGTTATATTGCCGGTAATTTTAATAATGAGGCATTAAGTTTTGGAAATACAACTTTAATAAATAATGGTCAATCTGATATTTTCTTGGCAAAATATGATTCGCACAGCAAGATAGTATGGGCTAAAAATATTGGTGGCAATAATAATGAAAAATTAGAATCTCTAATTATTGAGCCTTCAGGTAATTGTAAAGTTACAGCCACTTCATTTAGCAAGGAAATTAACATTGCTGATAAAATGTTAAGTCCCGAAAAATCAGGAGTGGTTTTTAATGCTGAAATTACGTCTGCCGGTCGAACTGCATCCTCAAAAGTCGAAAGATTTTTAAATAACAATTCCAATTCAATTCTAAAACTTTCAAAATCTGTTTCTGATACTTTAATTTCAATTATTGCCCCATCAACCGGTGACAATTTAAAAGTAGGAACAAGAGAAGTGATACAATGGAATGCACAAAATATAGATTATGTTCTCATTGAATTGTCGTTGGATAATGGCACAACATGGCAGACTATTTCAATAAATGAAAATGATCTAGAATACAATTGGGTTGTTCCTGATACCGTTTCAAGTTCGTGTTTGTTGAGAATAAGTGATTATGATAACCGCGAAATTGCAGATACTAGTGGAACTTTTACTATTTACGGTAAAATGAAATGGAAAATACAAAGTGCTAATTACAATTCAGTACTACAGGATATTTGTATTTCAGATCCTAATATTACCTGGGCAGTTGGTTATAATGGATTAATTGAAACTACAAATAAGGGAGCCACCTGGAGATCTAGATTATCTGGATATTGTTTGTTTGATGTTTTCTTTTTTAATAACAGAGGCTGGGCTGTTGGGTTAAATGGGATTATTTTTTATACTTTGGATTATGGTGAAACGTGGTTTGAGATATCCTGTGGATATAATTTTCGTTTAGAAAAGATTTATTTTACTGATGACCTGGTTGGTTACATGTTAGGCTCGGGATATTTATTAAAAACTTTTGACGGCGGAGAAACCTGGAGAATTTTAAACCCCACTGATCACGTAATTCAAAATATGTATTTTTTGAACAGAGATACTGGATGGGTAGCAGGAGGAGAGGGAACAATACTAAAAACAATAGATGGAGGTAAATCTTGGGCTTATCAGCAATTTAACGGGGCGCAATATGGTACACTCAGTTCTATATTTTTTGTTGATAACCAAAACGGATGGGCTTGCGGAAGCGGTTTGGATATTTATGGTGGTGTAATTCTAAAGACAAGTGACGGAGGTGAATCATGGAAGTTACAGCATAGCGGAGACAATTTATTCATTTACTCAGTTTGTTTTACGGATGTTAATACTGGCTGGGCAGTGGGGGATATGGGAATAATGTTCAGTACCACCGACGGCGGATTATCCTGGATTGAAGAAGGCAGCGGAACTTTATCTGATTTAAATGCTGTCTCGTTATTAGGAAATAATGAAGGTTGGGTAATAGGAAATGACGGTGTTTTGTTAAAATATGAACCTGATTCAGCTGTGCCGATAGAATTAACAAATTTTACTTCAGAATTAAATAATAATGAAGTAGAACTAAAGTGGTCAACTGCAACCGAGATAAATAACAAGGGTTTTGAAGTTGAAAGAAAAATATTAAATACATGGATTGCCATTGGATTTATTGGAGGAAAAGGGACGACAACTAATTTCACCGAATATAATTTTTATTATTAATTGAGTAATATAGAAGTTGTCTCAAAAATCTATTATAGATTAAAACAAATTGATTTTGATGGAGCGTACACTTATTCAAAAGAATTGGTTGCCAATTATAATTCTTCTGTAAGTGAATACAGTTTAAATCAAAATTATCCCAACCCATTTAATCCGTCGACGAACATTAACTATTCATTATTAGAAAACCAACAGGTTACATTAAAGGTATATGATATTCTTGGGAATGAAGTCGCAACATTGGTAAATGAAGCTAAGCAGCCCGGCAAATATTCAGTTAATTTTAATGCTAGTAATTTAGCAAGCGGAACCTATATTTACTGCTTAACTGCAGGTAGTTTTTCTCAAGTAAAGAAAATGATTTTGATTAAGTAAGTTAGTTGTTATAGCTGAGTTAAAAATTAAAAACCCAATTTCAAAACGAAGTTGGGTTTTTGTTTTTAAAGATAAGAGTTTACTAATAGTAGATCTATTTTTCTAATCCAGATGGTGTTTGAGGAGTTGAAAGAATTCTCTCAAATAACTTCCATCTTAAATCCGGGTTATCAGCAATCCCCCCATTTTTAAGAATGTAATCCCCAACGATTTTTTGTCCTACATTATAATTAATAACATAGCTTCTGTATTTATCATAAAAGTTTATACTTTTCTCGGCTCTTTCCTTAGTAGATAATGAATATTTTATTAGCCAATTTATTGTTTTTTCTTTTTCCCACTTTTTATTTAAATAATTTCTAGCCGCCTCATTGTCAGCAAATGATAATTGCTTTGTTAAATTAAGAATTTGATAATATTTAGCAACATCTTTTGAGTTAAGTCCGGCAAGTGGAAATAAAACCTTCTGTTCAAATTTAATTTGTGAGTCGCCGGGAAAAGCAACTTTAATCCCGTAGTTTGCAGTGCCTTCAGCAATTAATGATTGAGGGCTGAAAAGAAGATATACTGAAAATTCGACCCATCCTCTTTTTTTATACAAATCCTTTTCAATAAGAGAATTGTATACATGATGCCCTGGATATCCTTCATGCGCTGCAAGATCAACAGCTCTATCAATATATATTGGGAGATCAGTATTCACCTGGATTACACTGTAACTATTTCCTTTGTACCAATTATATGCCCCCCAGGGTTTGTTTGTTATATACTCAACTGAAAAATTTTCTCCATGAGGAAGATTTATATGCTGCAAAGTTCTTTTCCTGCATTCAGCAATTGCGGTTTTAAATACTGTGTCTAATTTTTCTTTGGGAATGATAAATGCTTTTTTAAATTCGGCTAATCTTTCGGAAACACTCCCTTTCCCAGGGAGTATTTTATCAAGTGTATCTATTATGTTTTGGAAATGCTCTTCGGGATATGAGGGAACTTCTACATCATAGAGAGCTTTGGCTTCCTGGTCAAATGTTAAACTTCCTCCTGCGAGCATAAATAATTTTGTGCGAACTGCTAAAAGCTGCTTGTATAAATAAGTAAATCTTAAAGTCTGAATTTCGGAAGCTGAATAACTACTTAAGTTGTCAAGTTTATCTAAAAGTAATCCTGCTTCGTCATAAAGATTTTGAATAGCTGAAGAATCGCCTTTAGTGACTTTAAGTGGTGATGGTTTGAATTCATCTGGACCATAGTATGCATCAATGAAGTCATCATCATTCTGTCCGACTTTCAAAACGAGTTTTACATAATCAGCTGCGATATTATTCATTTTAGTTTCAAACTCATTATTAAATGTATTATTTTTATTATTATTGCATGAAATTAGGATTATAGAAAGCGTAATCATAAATAAAATTAGTTTATGCATTTTTACCTTAGGAGTTTGTAAGATTGATAAAGAAACAAATTGAAATAACAATTTTCAATTAGATTAAATTCCATTGTTAAAATTAGTAATTAAGTGCAAGGCTTCAAAGTGAGTGAAATTTAACACGAAATTATTATTAATAGCTTTAAGGTTGTTATGGATGAAAGATTACAAAAGCTTCAAACATTTGTAGATAATTATGCAAATGAGAATTTTCGTGCAGATAAGATAAAAATATTAGAAGCTGGCTGTGGTATGAAGTCGCCTGTTAAATATAAAGGAAATAGAAAAATAACAGGAATTGATATTAGCAGGAAACAGTTAGTAAGAAATGATATTGTTGATGAAAAAATTGAAGGTGATATACAATCTTATCCTTTAGCACAATCTGAATATAATATTATAATTTACTGGGATGTGCTTGAACATCTTGTTAAACCTGAATTAGCACTTAAAAATTTTGCTAATTCTGTTAATTCTAAAGGATTGATTATTATAGGTGTCCCAAATTTATTTTCGGTAAAGGGATTGTTGACTAAATATACTCCGCTCATGATTCACATTTTAGTCTATAAATATATTTATAGAAGGGAATATCATTCAGGGGAGGATGATAAGGGCCCTTTTAAAACTTATTTAAAAAAGTCTGTAACGTATCCAGCTTTAAAAAAATTCGCATATAGCAACAACTTACAAATAGTTTACTTTGATACTGTGGATGTCGGCCGTAGACTAAAAAATAAAAATAGATTAATTCACATTAGTTATACATGTATGAAAAAATTCTTTTCAATTGTCTCTTTTGGAAAATTGGGGGATAGTGATTTGACGATTGTATTTTCTAAAAATTAATTCTCAAAAATTTTCTTTTCTTCAATATAACTGCTGATGATTTCTCTTTCTCCAATTTGTTGACGCCACATTGCAAAGTATAAACCTTTAAGCTCAAGCAATTCTTCATGCTTACCAGATTCAACAATATGCCCCCTTTCCAAAACATAAATATTATCTGCATGCATGATGGTGGAAAGTCTATGGGCAATTAGAATTGTCATTAAATCCTTGCTGCTGGAAATTTCTCTAACGGTTTTACTTATTTCCTCTTCTGTTAAAGAATCAAGAGCAGAAGTTGCCTCATCGAAAATCAAAATATCAGGTCTTCTTAAAAGAGCGCGTGCGATGGATAATCTTTGTTTTTCCCCGCCGGATACTTTTACCCCACCTTCTCCTATTAAAGTATTCAATCCTTTATCGGCACGGGCTAATAAATTATGAGCAGATGATTTTTCCAAAACTTCATAACATTCTTCATCGGAGGCGGTTGGATTAACAAATAACAAATTTTCTTTAATCGTTCCGGAAAACAATTGAGTATCTTGCGTTACAAATCCGATTCTTTCCCTTAGTTCATCGAAATCGATTTTATTTCCATTGTATCCGTTATAAAAAATGCTGCCTTCTTTTGGTGGATAAAGCCCTACTAATAATTTGACTAAAGTAGTTTTCCCGGCTCCCGAGGGACCCACGAATGCAATTGTCTCGCCGGTCTTAACTGAAAAAGAAATATCCGTTAAAGCATTTTTTGAAGATGATTGATGTTTAAATCCAACATCTTTAAACTCTAAAGTTTTTATTGAGCCGATTGATTCCGGTGTTTTGGGTTTTGATTCAATAGGAATTTCCAAAATGGCTTTGAAATTTTCCAAAGAAACCTCTGCTTCTCTGTAGGTATTTATAATATCTCCTAAACTTTGCAGAGGGCCGAAAATAAAAAATGAATAAATGAATAGAGAGAAAAATTCACCGACGGTTATTTGTTGGGCAAAAATTAAATACAGCATTAGAAACATGATTGTGGTTCTAATAAAATTTACGGCTGTACCCTGAATAAAACTAAGTGTACGTATGTACTTTACTTTTTTTAATTCAAGGAGAAGAATTTTGTCTGTTGTTGAATTAAGCCTTGTTACTTCTTGCTCACCTAAACCTAAACTTTTTACAAGTTCGATATTTCTTAAAGACTCTGTCGTAGTTCCAGCCAAAGCTGTAGTCTGTTTAACAATTTCTTTCTGAATTTTCTTAATTCTTTTGCTTAGAGTTGAACTAATAAATCCAAGCAAAGGAACTGCGGTAAAGAAAACTGGGGCAATTAACCAATGAACGCTTACTGCATAAATTGTAACAAAGATTACTCCAACTAAAGAAGTAAATAAAGTATTAACAACTGCAGAAATTAATCGTTCAGTATCTATCCTAACTTTTTGAAGAATCCCCAAAGTTTCGCCGCTTCGCTGATCTTCAAATACAGAATATGGAAGCATAAGCGAGTGTTTAATTCCATCGGTATAAATTTTTGCACCTAATCTTTGAGTAATAACATTTACATAATAATCTTGAAAATTTTTTGCAACGCGTGAAACAAATGCAACTCCGACAGCGGCTAGTAAAAGCAGTCCAACGCCTTTAAAGAATTGGTCGGTTGTATATTGCTGGAATTTAGTTGCGTATTTATCAATTACAATTCTAAAAATATAAGGATCGAGCAATGAAAATATTTGATTAACAGCCGCTAAAACCAGTGCAAGTAATACAATTTTCCAGTAATTTTTTAAATATGCTAAAAGTAATTTCATCTAAAATTGAAATAGAAAATTTAGTGGAAGACAAATAGAAATCTAATTAATTTTGAGCTTTAAGTACAAAGCATTTATGCAACAACAAAATAAGTTTCTCAACATAGAGAATCAATTATATTTTTCTTTTCTACAATATAAGAATGAATTAACTTAGCAAAGTGTTTTTGCTTTTTTATTTCCCTGATATTCAGATAATAATTTTTAACCGCATGGCATAATATGTGGTTATGCGATAAATCTATTCAGATAATAATTAAATATACAAGCTTTATAATATTTTCGGATGAGTTCATTTACCGACTTAAAATCTAATTTAAAATGTTACCACTGTGGAGATAGCTGCCCTGATAATTTAATTTCCATTGATGATAAATTTTTTTGCTGTAATGGCTGCAAAACAGTATATGAAATTTTAAATGAAAATCAGTTATGCAATTACTATAACCTGGATCAAACTCCCGGTATTTCGCCTAAAATTAATGTTGTAAGAAAATTTGATTACTTAAATGACGAGACAATCTTAAATCAGTTAATTGATTTCAAAAATGAGAACATCACTGCCGTAACTTTTAATATTCCGCAAATGCATTGCAGTTCCTGTATTTGGCTGCTTGAAAATCTATTCAAAATAAATCCATCAATAAATCAGTCCAAAGTTGATTTCTTAAAAAAGACTTTAAATTTAAAATTTTATAATCAAAAAATTTCCCTTAAAGAAGTTGTTGAACTGCTAGCTTCATTGGGATATGAGCCACAAATTCAACTTGATAACCTGGATAAGAAATCCAATTCAAATAAATTAAATAAAAAGTTATTGATTAAAATTGGAATAGCTGGATTTTGTTTTGGGAATATTATGCTCATCAGCTTTCCTGAATATCTATCAATTAATCCTTCCGAAGTATTTTTCAGAAAATTTTTTGGACATTTAAATTTACTACTTGCATTACCAGTATTTTTTTACTCAGCTTCAGATTATTTCTTATCCGCTTATAAAGGATTAAAGAAAAAAATTATTAATATTGATTTCCCAATTGCGCTCGGAATTGCAGTTCTATTTTTGCGCAGTGCTTATGAAGTTTTAACATATACAGGCGCCGGTTACTTTGATTCTCTTTCCGGTTTGGTTTTCTTTTTATTGCTTGGAAAATTATTTCAAAATAAAACGTACGATGCGCTTAATTTTGAACGGGATTATAAATCATATTTCCCAATTGCTGTCACATTAAAAAATGGAATGGAAGAAAAATCAATTCCACTTTCAAATTTAAAAGTTGGAGATAGAATTTTAATTCGAAATAACGAAATCATTCCGGCTGATTCAATCCTATTTAACGGAGATGGATTTATTGATTATAGTTTTGTCACAGGAGAATCTAAACCAGTTGAAAAGGTCTCCGGAGAATTAATTTATGCCGGCGGAAGACAGGCTGGGGGATTATTGGAACTGGAAGTAATTAAAGAAGTTTCGCAAAGTTATTTAACTCAATTGTGGAATAATGATACTTTCAACAAAAAGAATGAAAGTCAGTTTACAGAATTTTCAAATGTGGTTAGTAAATATTTTACTGCTATAATATTGCTGATCGCATTTGCGGCGGCTGCATTTTGGTTCCATTCTGGAATTACGATTTCTCTAGGCGTTTTAACTTCTGTATTAATTGTGGCGTGTCCATGCGCTCTTGCTCTTTCAATTCCATTTACCTTCGGAAATACAATTAGGATATTTGGCAAGAATAAATTTTATTTAAAAAATTCAGCTGCTGTTGAAGAACTCGCAAAGGTTAAAGAAATTGTTTTTGATAAAACAGGGACAATCACTGAAACCGGAAAAGCTGCTGTTCATTATGTTGGCAAAGAATTAAATGAATTTCAAAAAGAAATTATCAAATCTTTAGTAAGAAATTCTACTCATACATTGAGCAAAAGAATTTATGATTTTATAGAAGCAGATAAAGTATTTAATGTTATTAACTATGTTGAAATAAACGGCAAGGGGCTTGAAGGAATTATTTTAGGAAGCAGGATAAAGTTGGGATCAAAGAATTTTGTTCTTGATCAAACTGAATTTTTTGAAAAACAATCTGAAAAAATAAACTCATTAGTCTTTTTATCCATTAATGATGAGCTGCTTGGCTATTTTGAAATATCAAATGCTTATAGAGCCGGATTAGAGGAAACAATAAAAGCATTAGCAAAAAATTATAAAACATATTTACTGTCCGGGGATAACAATGGCGAACTTTCAAATCTTAAAAAATTTTTTCCTGACGAAGAAGTTTTATATTTTAATCAATCTCCAAATTCAAAATTAGAATTTATTAAAAATCTTAGATCGAAGAATAAAAATGTATTAATGGTTGGTGATGGATTAAATGACGCCGGAGCTTTGAGCCAGAGTAATATCGGTATTTCAGTAACAGATAACATTCACAGCTTTTCGCCTGCATGCGATGCAATTCTTCAAGGCTCAAATTTAAATATGATTGATAAATTTATTCATTTCTCCCATACAAGCACAAAAATAATTTATGCAAGTTTTATAATATCATTTGCTTATAATATAATCGGGTTAAGTTTTGCAGTTCAAGGCATGCTTTCACCAATAATAGCTGCTATACTTATGCCAATAAGCTCAATTTCTGTTGTTGCTTTCGCAACGGCAACAACAAACTATTTTGCTAAAAAGAGAGGTTTATTATCTCAGTAATAGTTGTTTTAATCATCATTAGTTTAATTGTTGCCTCCGGGTTTTTAATTGCATTTTTATGGGCAGTTAAAAGCGGACAATATAATGATACTTACACACCTTCTGTAAGAATGCTTTTTGATGATGAAAAAAATATTAAAGAAGATAAAAATAATGCGGCCAGCCAAGCCGGCAGGCAGAAAGAAATTCATATAAAGGAGAATAATTAATGGAGTTAGAAAAATTTAGTTACGATAATAAAATCGTAAAGAATTTTGCTTTTGCTACTGTATTTTGGGGAATAGTCGGTATGCTGGTTGGGCTGCTGATTGCTTCACAGTTATTTGCCCCAATATTAAATTTCAATATACCTTTCCTGACTTTTGGTAGAGTTAGGCCGCTTCACACCAATGCTGTAATTTTTGCATTTGTAGGCAATGCAATATTTATGGGGGTTTATCATTCATTGCAAAGGTTGTGCAAAGCAAGAATGTTTAGCGATAAACTAAGTAAAATTCATTTTTGGGGATGGCAATTAATTATTGTTGCTGCTGCTATTACAATTCCTCTCGGAATTACCACAAGCAAAGAATATGCTGAACTTGAATGGCCAATTGATATTGCTATTACTCTTGTTTGGATTGTTTTCGGTCTTAACATGTTCGGAACAATCTTTAAAAGAAGAGAAAGCCACATGTATGTTGCCATCTGGTTTTATATTGCAACCTGGGTAACAGTTGCTGTTCTTCATATAGTAAACTCCATTGAAATTCCAGTTAGCTTCTTGAAAAGCTATCCTGTATACGCAGGCGTACAAGATGCGCTTGTGCAGTGGTGGTATGGACACAATGCAGTAGCATTTTTTCTAACAACTCCATATTTAGGATTGATGTATTACTATCTTCCTAAAGCTGCCAACCGTCCCATTTATTCTTATCGTTTGTCAATCGTTCACTTCTGGGCTTTGATTTTTATTTACATCTGGGCTGGTCCGCATCATCTTTTATATTCTGCATTGCCCGATTGGGCCCAATCTTTAGGAACTGTTTTTTCAATAATGTTAATTGCTCCTTCATGGGGCGGAATGATAAACGGATTGTTAACACTTAGAGGTGCATGGGATAAAGTTCGACAAGATCCAATATTAAAATTTATGGTTGTTGCAGTTACTGCTTACGGTATGGCAACGTTTGAGGGGCCAATGCTGTCACTAAAGAGTGTAAATGCTATCGCACATTTTACTGACTGGATTATTGCACACGTTCATGTTGGTGCTTTAGGATGGAATGGATTTTTAACATTTGGAATTCTTTATTGGCTAATCCCCAGATTATATCATACAGAACTGTTCTCGAAGAAATTAGCTAACATTCATTTTTGGTTAGGCACACTTGGAATTGTTTTTTATGTATCCTCAATGTATTGGTCCGGAATAACTCAATCATTAATGTGGAAAGAATTTAATGCAATAGGAATGCTTCAATATCCAAACTTTCTTGAAACGGTTTTGCAAATAATTCCAATGTATATGATCCGTGCTGTAGGCGGAACACTCTATCTTTCGGGTGTTGTTTTAATGACTTATAATTTAGTGAAGACTGTTAAACAGGGACAGTTTGAAGATAATGAAGAAGCAGAAGCTCCTGCTCTAATCAGAACAAAAGATAAATTAGTAAAAGGCATGAGGCATCGATGGTTGGAAAAACGTCCGATTCAATTTACGCTGGTTGCAACCGTTGCAATATTAATTGGCGGTATCGTTGAATTTCTTCCAACATTTTTAGTTCAATCAAATGTTCCAACTATCGCCAGTGTTAAGCCATATACTCCGTTGGAATTGCAGGGAAGAGATATTTATATAAGAGAAGGATGTGTGAGTTGTCATTCACAATTAATTCGTCCTTTCAGATCAGAAACATTGCGTTATGGTGAATATTCAAAAGCCGGGGAATATGTTTATGATCATCCGTTTTTGTGGGGCTCAAAAAGAACCGGGCCTGATTTGCATCGTGAAGGTAAAAAATATCCGAATCTTTGGCATTACCTCCATCTTGAAAAGCCAGCACAAATGTCACCAAATTCTATTATGCCAAATTATCCATGGTTGTTAACAGACGACCTTGATACATCAACAACTGCAAAGAAAATAAGAGTAATGCAGACACTTGGTGTTCCGTATCCCGAAGGATATGATAAAGTGGCTAATGAAGATTTAAGAAAGCAAGCTGAAAGTATAGCACTCGATCTTCAAAAAAATGGTGTGCCTGCGGAAAGCCAGAAAGAAATCATTGCTGTTATTGCTTATCTGCAGCGATTAGGAACCGACATAAAAGTAAATGCTAATAATAATACAACAGCAAATAAGTAGGAAATAAAATGTATAAAGAAATATTACAATCAGTTGAAGGAATAGGAATTTACCCAATAATTTCTTTGTCAATATTTTTTATCTTTTTTGTTGTATTAATTATTTGGGTTATAAAAGTTGATAAAAAATATTTGAGTAAAATGGAAATGTTACCTTTAGATCTGTCGTCAGAAAGGCAGGATTCACATAATAAAGAGAACTCAAAATTAAAAGGTGAATTAAATGGCAAATAGATTTTTAACAAAACTTTTCTATGTATTAATAATGATAGCGGTTACCCCGTGGAGAATATTTGCACAAGCTCAAGATACCGCTTTCACTCCTGAATATTATGATGTTGCTGCTATCCTTTTTGTAGGGATATTAATTTTAGTGATTCTCGCATTTCTTAAGTGGGGAACAGAAGAAAAGGAAACTGAAGCAGCAAAAGAAGGATCTCAGGTTTGGTCGAAGATCAAACATTATCTAACTGCAGTAACTCCAATTGAAGATGAAAAAGAAATTTTAATGGATCATGATTATGATGGTATAAAAGAGCTTGATAATAAAATTCCCCCATGGTTTAGTTACTTATTTTATACCACAATAATTATTGCGGTTTATTATATCCTGAATTATCATGTCTTTAAAACGGGATTGTTACAAGCAGATGAATATAAAGCTGAAATGCAGCAGGCTGCTTTGTTACAAGCCCAACTTGAAAGCAGTGGAACATTTTTGAATGAAAATAATGTTACCCTTTTAACCGACAATAGTGATATTAAAGAAGGGGAGAAGATATTTAAAACTAATTGCGTTGCCTGTCACCGGGATGATGCCGGCGGCGCGGTAGGCCCCAATTTAACAGATAATTACTGGATTCATGGCGGCGGGATAAAAAATGTATTCAAGACAATTAAGTATGGGGTTCCCGATAAAGGCATGGTTACCTGGCAGCAAACTTTATCTCCGAAACAGATTCAGGACGTTGCTAGTTATGTAATAAGCTTGAAGGGGACCAACCCTGTTAATCCCAAACCGCCGCAGGGTGACTTATATGTTGCTGCTGATAGCACAGCATCAGCAGATTCAACCCAAATTGTAAGCAAGAAATAAAATCAAGAGATGTTGTTGTGATAGAAGATGTTAAAATAGATGAATCGTTTAGGGATAGCCTAGCGAATGTAAGTAAAGAGGGTAAAAGGAAATGGATATATCCGAAGAAACCTTCGGGGAAATTTTATAATGCACGGACAATTGTAAGCTTTATTCTTCTTGCATTTTTAATAGTAACTCCGTTTGTGAAAGTAAATGGAAGGCCGTTTGTTCTTTTCGATTTTCTAAACAGAAATTTTATTTTGTTTGCGATTCCTTTTGGCCCTCAGGATTTTCATCTGTTTGTAATCGCTATGATTACAATTATTGTTTTCATAATACTTTTTACTGTTGTGTTTGGAAGAGTATTCTGCGGATGGGCTTGTCCTCAAACCATTTTTATGGAAATGGTGTTTAGAAAAATAGAATATTGGATTGAAGGCGATGCACTCTCACAGATAAAATTACATAGTGCTCCGTGGACCTCGAATAAAATATTTAAGAAGACTGTAAAACAAATAATCTTTTTTGCTATAGCATTTTTTATCTCAAATATTTTTCTTTCATACATAATTGGGATAGATGCGTTATATAAGATTATTAAAGATCCTCCTTCCGAACACATGCAGGGATTAATTGCAATCCTTATTTTCTCAGGAGTTTTTTATTGGGTGTTTTCATCTTTTAGAGAACAGGCTTGTACCTTAATGTGTCCTTATGGAAGGCTGCAAGGCGTTTTGCTTGATCAGGATTCTATTGTTATTGCTTATGATCATATTCGCGGGGAACCAAGAGGAAAGATTAAAAAGAATGAAAATCAATCCGGTTTAGGGGATTGTGTTGATTGCCATTTATGTGTTGATGTTTGTCCAACTGGAATTGATATAAGGAATGGCATTCAGCTTGAATGCGTGAATTGTACAGCCTGCATAGATGCTTGCGACGCAGTTATGGAAAAAGTTAATCGGCCTAAAGGATTAATTAGATATGATTCGTTAAACGGAATTGAGAACAAGACTAAATTTAAATTTACTGCAAGGATGAAAGGTTACACTGTTGTTTTATTTTTATTAGTTGGGCTGCTGGGCTACTTGCTAATGACAAGAACAGATTTCAATATAGATGTATTAAGAACCCCTGGCCTGTTGTATCAGGAACAACCAAATGATAGGGTAAGCAATGTTTACGATATTAGCATAGTCAATAAAACATTTAACCAGTTTCCGGTAAAATTAGTTTTGCGTAATAAAAATGCTGAGCTAAAACTTGTTGGGAAAGATATATATTTAAAAGCAAATGAAAAGTATGAAGGTAAATTTTTAGT
>CAZRMA010000002.1:10919-36214 GCA_964600655.1 uncultured Ignavibacteriaceae bacterium | reverse complement strand
TAGCTCTCCAGATATTTTATCTGCACGATTATCTAATCATGGCCTGTCTGACAATTCTTTTAAAGTGCCCCAAGATGCTGTTAAATGGATTTGTGCCATACAAGCTCAAGATTTTGCCGCTGCAAAATGGGCTATCGGACTAAGATTAAAACACGCTACCGACAACATAGTTGAACAAGCATTTAATGATGGAAAAATTCTTAGAACACATGTGTTGCGTCCGACTTGGCATTTTGTACATCCGGAAGATATCGGATGGATGTTGAAATTGACTTCTCGAAGAGTTAAAGCAGTAATGAAATCAAATGAAAAAAAAATGGGTTTATCAGATGATGTTTTTAATAAAAGTAATAAACTACTTTCAAAAATTCTAGAAGGAGGAAAGCAGCTTACACGGGCGGAAATCTTAGATGAACTTATTAAATCTAAACTAAAAATATCTACTTCATTGGAATTGATTCATATACTAATGCATGCTGAATTGGAAGGAGTTATTTGCAGTGGTGCAAAAAAAGGTAGGCAATTTACTTATACATTATTTGAAGAAAGAGTTTCCAAAACTGTGGCCTTAAATTCTGATGAAGCTTTAGCCGAGCTTACTAAAAGATATTTCACAAGTCATGGGCCCGCGACTAATAAGGACTTTGCCTGGTGGTCGGGCCTAACAATTGCTGATGCAAATCGCGGGATAGAGTTAAATGGTTCTTTATTATCAAAAAATGTAATAAGCAATAAAACTTATTGGTTCACTGATAGGTCTATTTATTCGACTAATAATTCAAAAAAGATTTTATTCTTGCCGAATTATGATGAATACATCGTGGGATATACAGACAGAAAAGAAATTATAAATCAAACTATTGTTAAGAATTTAGATCTTCGGAACAATGTATTATTTAATAATACAATTTTAATTGATGGTAAAGTTAAAGGGACCTGGAGAAGAACATTAAAAAGTAGTAAAGCAATAATTGAAATTAATTTGTTCATTAAACTGAATAAAAGACAAAAGGAAGGTTTACTCCGATCAGCCGGAGATTATGGAAAATTTTTAAATTTGGATGTTGAACTGGTTGGAATGTGATAATGTTTATAACCAAATATTAAGATTTTTTCAAAAATCTTAATATTTGAAATTCTGCTTAAACGCCCTTGTGTAGGAATAATAAGCCACTAAATTAATTTTTATTGACAGCATATATTCTTGCATATTCAAATAATAAATGCTAAGTTTGAGCTACATTTTCGCCCTTTTAAGGGCGATTTTTATTTGTATGAAACTACCAGAAAAAAATATTGAGGAAATCTCAAAAAAAATTATAGAAGAAAACAATTTCTTTTTAATTGATTTTATTGTTAGGGGAAATACAAATAATAGAGTTTTTGAAATTTTTATTGACGGTGAAAAGAATATTTCTGCCGATGACTGCGCTAAAGTAAGCAGGGAAGTAAATAAAGTTATTGAAGATAACCAATTGATCAGCTCTTCATACAGACTAGACGTTTCCTCTCCTGGTGTTGACAGGCCTTTGATTTATTTGAAACAGTACACAAAACATATCGGTAGAAAATTTGAAGTTTCTTTTAGCCAGAATGATATAACAAAAAAGATCATTGGCACTTTAAAAAATATTGAAGCCGACAATTTATCTTTTGAAGTAAATAAACAAGAATTAATAATCAATTTTAATAACATAAAAAAAGCTAAAGTAATATTAAGTTTTTCTTAACGGAGGAAATGATAAATGAACTTTGACATAGTTGAATCCTTTGCCCAAATGGTAAGGGAAAAAGGTATCGACAAAGATGTTTTAGGTGGGATTATTGAAGAAATATTTGGTTTGCTTGTAAGGAAAAAATACGGCGAAGAAGCTAAATATGATGTTGTGGTAAATATGGATAAGGGTGACATCGAAATATTTTTAGAGCGTGAAATTGTCGATACTGTTGAAGATCCAAATATTCAAGTAAGCCTGGAAGAAGTTAACAAAAAAGGAAACGATGAGGAACTTGAAGTCGGGGATGATTTTGTTGAAAAACTTCCATTGGCATCCTTCGGAAGAAGATTAATTATTTTAGCTAAACAAAGTTTAAATCAAAAAATTAGAGAAATTGAAAAAGATATTGTTTACAACGAGTATAAAGAATTGCTCGGGGAAATAGTCGTTGGTGATATTTACCAAATTAGAAAAAGCGATATCCTGGTTAATCATAACAAGAACGAATTGTTACTCCCCAGGAATGAACAGATTCCATATGAGCGTTATAAAAAAGGTGAAACAATACGTGCAATAGTTAAAGAAGTTAAGAAAGGAAACAGCGGCCCTCTAATTATTATTTCTCGGTCCGATAATACTTTCTTAAGAAGATTATTTGAAATTGAAATTCCTGAAATTTACGATGGAATTATTGATATCAAGGCAATTGCCCGCGAACCCGGCGAACGTGCAAAGGTTGCCGTTGAATCTCAGGACAAAAGAATTGATGCCGTCGGTGCTTGCGTGGGAATGAAAGGAGTTCGTATTCATGCTATCGTTAGAGAATTAAATAATGAAAACATTGATGTAATTAATTATTCTGAAGAGCCAAATGTATTTATTCAAAAAGCACTTGCACCTGCAAAATTAAAGCGTATTGAACTTGATGAAGATAATAGAAAAGCAGTTGTTACAGCCGACAGCGACCAGGTTTCATTGATTGTTGGGAGAAATGGTGTTAATATACGACTTGCCATGAAATTAACTGGTTATGAAATTGAAATATTAAGAGAAGAAAAACCCTTCGAAGAATATGAAGAAGATATCGAACTTATTGATTTAAAAGATGAATTAGGGCAGGAAACTTATGAGTTATTAATTAATCATAGATATGACACCGCAATTGAAGTGCTGGCGGCAGGCCCTAAAAAATTAAAAGAGATAGAAGGCCTTGATGATGAAAAGATAAGTGAGATACTTGAAATTATTAAATCTCAATTTGAAGAAGAGGAATAGAGTTTTTTTAAGCAAAAAAGCATAAAGGCAATATGGCAGAAACGAAATCCAAAAAATTAAGAGTTTATAAGTTAGCTTCGGAAATAAATTTATCCGCAGAAAACCTTATAGAATTTTTGCGTAAAAAAGGACACGATGTAAAATCTCATATGTCTATGCTCACCGACGAAATGATCACAGATATAAATGATCATTTTAAAAAGGATATTGAAAAAGCTGAGAAGCATTATAAAAAAATTGCTGAGTTCCAAAAGAAAAGGGATGAAAAAACAGATAAAGATGAGAAATCTGCAAAAGTTGAAGAAGTAGCTGAACAGTCTACAGAAGAAGCGGAAGTTCAAAGCGAAACGCCTGCAGAAACCGAAGCACAGTCATCTGAAGAGGTTGTTGAAGAGCAAGAAGTAACTGCCGAACAGACCGAAACAGTTGAAGGGCAAACCGAAGAGAAATTGGAAGTCTCCGAGCAGCCTGCAAAAACTGAAGCGAAGCAATTTAAAACTCCCAAAGAAACTGAAGCAGCTAAAAGAAAGGGTCTTACTGTTGTTGGGAAAATGGACTTAGGAGAGGACAAGAAGCAGGAGGCCGGTGAAGAAAAAACAAGGATTGTTCCTGCTACTGAGGCTCCTAAAAAGAAGAAAAAACCCAAAACAAGAAAGAAAGCGGAAGATTCAACAGAAGAAACACCCGTAGCAAAAAAGAAAAAACGCGTTAAAAAATTTGAAATAGATGAAAAGGACGTTAAAGCAGCTATTCGAAAAACTCTTTTGAGTATGGATGATACTGTCGCTTCAGGTAGAGCAAGTGTTAGAAAAAGAAAACGTAAAGAACGTGAGGCTGAAGAAGAAAAAAGACTTGAACAAAGAACACTTGATCAAAACAAAATTATTGTAAATGAATTTATAGCTGTAAATGAATTAGCTAACCTAATGAGTGTTCCTGTTGGTGATGTAATTTCAAAATGTATCGAGCTTGGATTAATGGTTTCTATAAATCAAAGACTTGATGTTGAGACTATTACTTTGGTAGCAGATGAGTTTGGATTTGAAGTAGAATTTCAGAAAGAATATACTTCTGAAATTCTTGAAGATAAGACGGACGAGCCTGACACTTTACAACCACGTTCCCCTGTCGTTACTATTATGGGCCATGTCGATCACGGAAAAACATCTTTGCTGGATTATATTAGAAGTACGAACGTAGTTGCAGGAGAATCAGGTGGAATAACACAGCACATTGGAGCTTATAAAGTTGATGTCGGAAATGGTAAATATATAACATTCCTTGATACCCCGGGGCATGAAGCATTTACCGCAATGAGGGCCCGCGGCGCTCAACTGACTGATATTGTTGTTTTAATTATTGCTGCTGATGATGCTGTAATGCCCCAAACAGTTGAAGCAATTAATCATGCTCAAGCCGCAGGTGTTCCAATTGTTATTGCAATTAATAAAGTTGATAAACCTGGAGCGAACACAGAGAAAATAAAGCAGCAGCTTGCTGATCGAAATGTATTAGTTGAAGATTGGGGCGGAAAATATCAGTGTGTAGAGGTTTCAGCAAAAACAGGATTGAATGTAGAAAATCTTCTAGAAGTAATCTTGTTGGAAGCTGAAATTTTGGATTTAAAAGCTAACCCCGATAGAGAAGCTCGCGGTGCTGTTGTTGAATCTGAACTTGATAAAGGCAGAGGAATTACTGGAACCATTTTAGTTCAAAAGGGCACTTTAAAAATTGGTGATCCATTTGTTGCCGGAATTTATCAAGGGAAAGTACGTGCAATGTTTGACGAAAGAGGAAATAAAATTTCCGAAGCTCCGCCATCAACTCCGGCTTTAGTTATAGGTTTTGAAGGTTCTCCGCAAGCCGGTGATACTTTTGTTGTTGTTGAATCAGATAGACAAGCCCGGGAAGTTGGAATTAAAAGGCAGCAATTAAAACGCGAACAGGATCAAAAACAAGTTCATCATATTACATTGGATGAAATTGCAAAACAGATTAGCATTGGTGGAGTTAAAGAGCTACCGTTAATTGTTAAAGGCGATGTTGATGGATCCGTTGAAGCACTTTCTGATTCGTTAATGAAATTATCAAACGATGAAGTGATTGTAAGAGTTATACATAAAGGTGTCGGTGGAATTTCTGAAAGCGATGTGCTTTTAGCCGCAGCTTCAAATGCTATAATTATTGGTTTCCATGTTAGGCCGAATGTAAACGCCAGGAAACTAGCTGAAACTTCAAAAGTTGATATAAGATTATATGCTGTAATTTACGATGCTATAAACGAGGTCAAATCTGCTTTGGAAGGTTTGCTTTCACCTGTTCTCTCTGAAGAGGTTACTGCAACAGTTGAAATTAGGGAAACTTTTAAAGTTCCTAAAGTGGGTACTATTGCCGGCTGTTTTGTTCAAGATGGAAAAATTTCACGTAACAGTAAAATCAGATTAATACGTGAGGGAATTGTTGTTCATGAAGGTGAAATTGCCTCTTTGAAAAGATTTAAAGACGATGTTAGAGAAGTTGATGCCGGCTACGAATGCGGTTTAAATATTGCTAACTATAATGACTTAAAAGTTGGGGATATAGTTGAAGCCTACAAAATCATAGAAACCAAGAAAAAGTTAGTGTAATAGAATTATCAAATTGTGGTAAAGGTCTGTTTTTATGAGTCATAGAATTGACAAAGTTGAGAATTTATTAAAAGAAGAAATTAGTTTAATCTTCTTATATAAACTGCAAGACCCTGCTTTTGGATTTATTACTATCACAAATGTAAAAGTTTCACCCGATTTGAAACTTGCCAAAGTGTATTTATCTGTTTTTGAAAAAGAAAGACGTGAAGAAGTAATAGAAAAAGTAAATTCAAAAATGGGTTTTATCCGCTCCGAGCTTGCCTCAAGAATAAGAATAAAATTTACTCCTGAATTAAAATTTTTTATTGATGATACATTGGACTATGTTGAAAAGATCGAAGGTTTAATTAAGAAAATACATGAGAATGATAACAAAGGAAACGAGTAATTCTCAGGAAGTTGATTTTAATTCCGGTGAAATAATTCTTATAGACAAACCTATAAAATGGACATCCTTTCAAGTCGTTTATCAAATTAGAAAACATGTCGGTGTAAAAAAAGTTGGTCACGCAGGAACTCTAGATCCTCTAGCCACCGGGCTTTTAATTATTTGCACAGGCAAAAAAACCAAAGAGATGACCAAATACCAGGAACTATTTAAAACTTATAATGGAACAATTACGCTTGGTAAAAAATCTGCTTCTATGGATGGTGAGACTGAGTTAATCGAAGTAGGAAACCTGGAGAATCTATCAGAAGAAAAAATTTTGAATATAAAAAAAAATTTTATTGGAAAGATAGCTCAAACTCCACCAATGTACTCAGCCATAAAATTGGATGGCAAAACACTTTACAAATTGGCGCGGAAAGGAAAATCAGTTCATAGAGAACCAAGAGAAATTGAAATTAAGAGATTTGATATAAAAATAAATTTACCGGAAGTCGATTTTGAAATTGAATGCTCAAAAGGTACCTATATTCGTGTAATCGCAAATGACTTTGGAGAAATGTTGGGATGCGGAGGATATTTGAGTTCTTTAAGGAGAACAGCGATTGGAGAACACACGGTGGAGTCAGCCCTAAAAATTCAAGAATTTATTGACAAATTTTCTGTAACTAACAGTATTATAAACAATTAAGTGTATCTTTTTTTAAAATTTACTCTTCTAAATTGATTTCATTTTAAGGTTGTAAAATCTTATATTTACAAGCTATTGTAACTAGATATTTAAAATATGCGAATATTTGACAGTATATCCGACGTTAATAAAGATACGAATACGACTTTAACGTTAGGCACTTTTGATGGTGTTCATATTGGACATAGAAAAATTATTGAAGAGCTGAATGAAAAAACGCAGGCTCATAACGGAAGAAATTTTTTAATAACATTTTCACCTCATCCTAGAAGTGTTATTACAAATAACTTCGACAATATTCTTTTAAGTACACTTGATGAAAAAATCGTTCTTTTTGAAAAATTAGGAATCCAAAATCTCTTAGTTATTAATTTTACTAAAGAATTCTCGCAATTAAAACCCGAGTCTTTTATTAATGAATATTTAATTGAAAAGATTGGGTTAAAAGAAATTGTTATAGGCCATGACCATCATTTTGGTAAAGGAAGAGGCGGTGACGAATCAACTTTAAGAGAGCTTGGGAAAGAATACGGATTTGAAGTGACATCGGTTGGAGCAGTTGATGTTGATGGAGAAACGGTTAGCAGCTCAAAGATTAGAAATGCACTTAAAGATGGAAACGTGGTTAAAGCAAAAGATTTTTTGGACAGACATTATTCGTTTCATGGTCAGGTAATTCAGGGTGATAAGCGCGGCAGGGAATTAGGATTTCCTACTGCGAATATTGCGCTTAGTGAAAAATTAAAAATGCTGCCTGCTCTTGGAATATATTTCGTAGAAGTTATTATTGATAAAGATAAACATTTTGGATTGTTAAGTATTGGCAAGCGCCCAACTTTTTATAAATCAGGTGAAATAATTCCTGAAGTCTATTTATATGATTTTTCTGACGATATTTACGGGAAGGATGTTTCCGTAAAAATTATTGAAAGATTAAGAGAAGAAATTAAATATAATTCGGCCGAAGAACTTATTGTTCAAATGAATAAGGATAAATTTGCCGGTGTAGAATTAATTAAAAAATACAAACTAGTTTTAGCAAATAATTAGTTTCGGTTTCCTGCTGTGAGTAGATTAATTCTGAAACTACATTTTATAATAAATACAAAGGATCGATAAAAATGACTAAAGAAGAAAAGCTGGAGATAGTTAAAAAACATGGCGTAAACGAAAAGGACTCAGGAAAGCCTGAAGTCCAAATAGCCTTGTTAACCGGTAGAATTAATGAATTAACATCTCATTTTGATGTTCATAAAAAAGACCATCATTCCCGCAGAGGCTTACTGTCTATGGTTGGAAAAAGAAGAAGACTATTAACTTATCTCATGAAAAAAGATATTTCAAGATATAGAGCTATAATAAAAGAATTGAATATTAGAAAGTAAAAGGAATTTAAATGTTAGTAAAAAAAGAAATAGAAATTAACGGTAAAGTTTTGTCAATTGAAACCGGAAGATTTGCCAAACAGGCAAATGGGGCAGTTATGATTACTTATGGAGAAACCATGGTTTTAGTATCTGCCGTATCAGCCGAAGAACCGAAAGAAGGACTGGATTATTTCCCGCTCCAGGTTGAATACAGAGAAAAAACCTCAGCGGCTGGAAAATTTCCAGGAGGCTATATAAAGCGAGAAGGACGTCCCACTGAAAAAGAAATTTTAAGTGCCCGGTTAGTTGATCGTCCAATCAGGCCTTTGTTTCCCGAGCAATATAATAATGAGACTCAAGTAGTTGCCTTGGTATTTTCTTTTGACGGAGAAAATGATGCTGATGTGCTTGCTGCCGTCGGTGCTTCTGCTGCACTAACAATTTCCGACATCCCTTTCGAAGGACCTATGGCTGAAGTTAGAGTAGGTAGAATTAATGGGCAACTGATTGTAAACCCAACCCATCAGCAATTAAAAGAGAGTGACATTGAATTGGTTATAGCCGGGACTTCGGATTCTATTATGATGGTTGAAGGTGAGTCCAAAGAAGTCAGTGAATCAGAATTGCTGGATGCATTAAAATTTGCACAACAAGAAATTACAAAAATTGTTCAACTTCAAAATGAATTGCGTGAAGCTGTAGGAAAGCCTAAAAGGGAAGTTCTTAAAAACGTAATTGATGAAGCATTAAAAAATGATGTTTATCAATTAGCTGAAACAAAATTTAAAGAGATTGTTTATTCCGTTCTTTCAAAAGATGAGCGCAGCAGTCAGAACAAAGCTTTAGCAGTAACAGTCAAAGAATCACTCGCCGAAAAATATCCTGAACAGGAAAAAGTAATTGGTGAAATTCTTCATGATCTCGAAAAAGATTTAATGAGGGAACGAATTCTTAAAGAAGGAATTCGTTTAGATGGACGAAATACAAAACAAATTCGTCCCATTACTGTTGAACTTGGTGTTCTTCCACGTACGCATGGCTCAGCGTTATTTACAAGAGGGGAAACCCAAAGCTTAACAACTATTACGCTCGGAACCAAAAATGATGAACAAACTATTGACGGATTAATTGAAGAGTACAGCAAAAAATTTATGCTTCATTATAATTTCCCTCCATTCAGTGTTGGAGAGGTTGGTAGAATGACAGGTGTTGGAAGACGGGAAATTGGCCATGGCAATCTTGCCGAAAGGGCATTGAAAATGGTTGCTCCCGCTGAGGATAGTTTCCCATACACAATGAGAGTTATCTCCGATATTCTAGAATCAAATGGTTCATCTTCAATGGCTACGGTATGTGCAGGCTCATTAGCTTTAATGGATGGCGGCGTTCCTGTTAAATCCTCTGTTGCCGGAATAGCAATGGGCTTGGTAAAAGAAGGTGAAAGTTTTGCAGTGCTTTCCGATATATTGGGGAATGAAGATCATCTTGGTGATATGGATTTTAAAGTTGCCGGTACCGAAAAGGGAATTACTGCCTTCCAAATGGATATCAAAATAAAAGGTATCTCATTCGAAATTATGGAAACAGCTTTAAACCAGGCAAAAGAAGGAAGAGCACATATTCTTGGAATAATGAATGAAGCAATTAACACACCTCGTGAAAATTTATCACCCTATGCTCCTCGGTTATTGACTATAAAAGTTGATGTTGATCAAATAGGTTTAATAATTGGCCCGGGAGGAAAAACGATACAGGGAATGCAGCGTAAATTTGGCGTGGATATAAATATTGAAGAAGATGGAACTGTAAGCATTGCTTCTCCAGATAGAGATAGTGCCGCTAATTGTAAAGAGTATATTAAAAAAATGACAGCATCTCCTGAAGTTGGTGAAATTTATGACGGAGTTATTACAAAAATAATGGACTTCGGTGCATTTGTAGAAATTCTTCCTGGCAAAGAAGGTTTGCTGCATATTTCCCAGATAGATAACAAGCGTGTAAATAAAGTTACCGATTATTTTAAAGAAGGTGATAAGGTTAGAGTTAAGCTGTTAAAAGTAGAAAACGGGAAATTTTCTTTAAGCAGGAAAGAACTTCTAAACGAAGAAAATCAACAGCCTGCTAAAGAAGCATAAAAATATTTTGAGTGAACACTAGTTTACATGGTTAGCTTTTTATAGAATAAATTAAATTCTGAATATGTTTTTTTAATCAGGTTTAAGTATTAATAATTAAAAAGGTATGCTTTAATTTGAATACTATAGAATCAAGATTAATAATTTTAATCTTCTTTAGTTCTATTTTTCAATACATGTGTGACGAATCTTGCAATATAGAAAAAGAAGCAAGCATGCCGCTTTATGAAAAATTTTATATGAAATATTATATTTCATCAAAAGAGTTTGTTCTTTATGTCAAAAGAAATTATTATCAATTCTTCCTCTACGCAAACACGCGTAGCCATTACGGAAGATGGAAATTTAGTCGACTTTTTTGTTGACTATCCAGAAAACCGACGTACAGTTGGTGATATTTATTTGGGGAGAGTAGCCAGGGTTTTACCCGGGATTAAGGCTGCGTTTATTGATATTGGAATGAAGCATGATGCCTTCCTTCATTTTTCCGATATAGGAGAAGCTACAAAACAGATTCAAGAAATGATTGGCGAAGATGATTCTGATGTCGATGATGATGATGATACTGATAATAATGGCAAGCCTGCAGCTGCTTCATCTTATGCAAGGAAGCAAAACAGCGAAAAACCTTCGGTCCCCAGGCTTCGAAAAGGCGAAGACATCATTGTTCAAATAACCAAAGAACCTGTAAATAATAAAGGTGTTCGTGTAAGCTCATCCGTATCTCTTCCAGGAAGATTTTGTGTTTTACTTCCATTCGACGGAAAAATTGGTGTTTCAAAAAAAATTCAGGATTTCAGAGAACGAAGACGTTTAAGATCAATTGCCAGAAGCATCCTTCCTCCAAGCTATGGACTGATCATTCGTACAGTAGCTCGTAATCAAACCGAAGAAGCTTTGCGGGATGATTTAAATAACTTGGTAAAAACCTGGGAAGGTATAGAAGAGACAATAAAATCAGAACAGCCTCCATCTCTTGTTTATCAAGATATGAACACTACATCCAGCGTTATACGTGATTTGTTTAGTGCCGATGTAACAAAAGTATTTATTGATTCAAAAAAACAGTACAAACAGATCAAAAGCTATGTTCAATTAGTTCAGCCTGCACTTGCAGATAAAATTGAAGCCTATAAATCTTCAAATCCTATATTCGATTCTTTCAAAATTGAAGAACAAATAAAGACTTTAATGGGAAGAAAAGTCCCATTGCCAAGCGGCGGATATTTGATCATAGAACATACTGAAGCAATGGTTGTTATAGATGTTAACAGTGGACGTTATGCCAAAAATAAAGAGCAGGAATTAAATTCACTTAAAACAGATCTGGAAGCCTCTAGAGAAATAGTTCGACAATTAAGGTTGCGGGATATAGGCGGAATAATCGTAATTGACTTTATAGACCTTGAGGAAGATAAGAACCGTAAGAAAATTTTTGATGAATTAAGAAAAGAATTTAGGAAAGACAGGGCAAAAGTTTCACTTCTTCCAATGTCGGATTTTGGTTTAGTTCAAATTACAAGACAAAGGATCCGTCAAAACATTATGCAGGCAATGAAGGAAGTTTGTCCTTACTGTTTAGGTACTGGACTGCTTACTAAACATTCTCATCTAGTTTATGATTTGGAAGAGTGGCTGGTTAAATTAAGACGAAGTATTAAATTAAGATCAATCACTGTAAAATGTCATCCAAGTGTTGCAGAAAAATTAAAAGAAGGCAAAATTAAATCTTTAACTAAAATTCAATTTAAATATTTAGTAAAGATTACTCTTGATGAAGATGAAAGCATTCCTTTAGGACAATTTAAATTTTATTCTACAAAAACGGGGAAAGATATAACTGAAGAAGTATCTTAATTTTAAAAGAATGAACTTCAAATAAGATTTTGATTAATTTCCAAAAGAAATCGCAAAATCAAGATGAACAAGGAAATATCAAGTGAAAAAAACTAAATTCTATAACATACATGAAAAGCTTGGGGCAAAGATAGTTGAGTTCGCCGGCTACCTCATGCCAATCCAGTATTCATCAATTATAGCGGAACACAAAGCCGTGCGTAGCTCAGTTGGTGTATTTGATGTTTCACATATGGGTGAAATTTTAGTTGAAGGAGAAAAAGCTTTAGAATTTGTTCAATACATTACAACGAACGATGCTTCAAAATTAGTTCCAGGCAAAGTACAATATTCAGCAATGTGCTATCCCGATGGAGGTATCATTGATGATTTGCTAGTTTATAAAATATCCGAAACTAATTTCATGCTGGTAGTTAATGCTTCAAACATAGAAAAAGATTTCAATTGGATGGTGGAGAATAATAAGTTTGGTGTTGAATTAAAAAATCAAAGCGATGAATATTCATTGCTTGCTGTTCAAGGACCTTATGCAAAGGAAGTGGTTCAAAAATTATGTTTAGAAGAATTAGAACTTGAATATTATACTTTTAAAGTAGGAAAAATATCTGATGTTGAAATGATTATTTCGCGCACCGGTTATACCGGAGAATTAGGTTATGAACTTTACTTTAAAGCCGACGAATATGCTGCTGAAAAAATTTGGAATGATTTATTCAATGAAGGAAAAGAATTTGACATTCAGCCCGTGGGCTTGGGTGCAAGAGATACTCTTAGATTGGAGATGGGTTTTTGTTTATACGGAAATGATATCGATGAAACTACAAATCCGCTGGAAGCCGGGTTAGGATGGATAACAAAATTAAACAAAGAAAATTTTATTAGTAAAGAAGAATTAATTAAAATTAAATCCAATGGATTAAAAAGAAAGTTAACTGCTTTCACATCAAATGAAAAAGCATTCCCAAGGCACGGATATGAATTATGTGTAAACGGTAATAATGTTGGAACGATTACCAGCGGTACTGTGAGTCCGATACTGGAAAAACCCATTGCATTAGGTTACATTAGTACTGAAAATTCTAAAGAAGGAAGTGCTGTTAATTTTTTGATTCGCGGCAAAGAAATACCGGCAAAAGTAGTAAAGCTTCCTTTTGTAAAAAAATAAGATGATTGCAGCAGGTAATTGATATGAAAATTAATGTATTTTTTACTCCACTTAGTGTTGATGAACTTTTTTTCCCGGGTAAAACAACAGTTGTGATTGATGTCTTACGGGCATCATCCACAATAGTTTCTGCATTGCAAAACGGTGCAAGGGAAGTTGTCCCTGTATCAAGCGTCGAGTTTGCAGTAAAGGTTTCGGGCGGAATGTTTGGTGGGCAAACTTTATTGGGTGGAGAAAGAAATACAAAAAAAATTGAAGGCTTTGCTTTAGGAAATTCTCCGCTTGAGTATACTAAAGAAATTGTTGATGGAAAGACTATTGTCCTCTATACTACTAACGGAACCAGGGCGGTTGTTAAGGCAAAGTTTTCTGAAAATTTATTCGTATGCTCATTTCTTAATTTATCGGCAGTTGCTTCACATCTTGTTAATTTAAATAACAATGTTGAAATACTTTGTTCAGGTAAGGCCAATAATTTTTCTATGGAAGATACTATTTGCGCGGGCAAATTAGTTGCAGAATTACAAAAACTTAATGAAAATATTGAAATAACCGATTCTGCAAGAGCAAGCCTGGCTTTAAATAAATCCTTTGGAAAAAGTATTGTGAAAATGCTAAGCGAATCAGAGCATGGCAAAGTGTTAATTGAAAATAATTTTGAGGAAGATATTAAATTCTGCGGTAAATTAAACTCATCTGATATAATTCCATTTTATACTTCTAATGTTATTAAAGTTATGCCGATAAGTAACTCGATAATTAATCCGGACAAATAAACAATAAATGGCAGTTAAGAAAAAAAGAAATAATACAACCAAATCATCCAGCGGGGAGAATTATTTCACAATCTCAATTGAAAAGAAAAAGAAAATACTTGGATTATTTTTAATTGTATTTGCAGTACTTTTACTGATCAGCATATTATCTTATTCGAGGAAAGATCAAGCATTACTAAATTATGATATTTCCAATTTAATGGATAACGGAGGAAAGGTTCATAATTGGCTGGGGATAAGCGGGGCTTACATTTCTAATTTTTTTATCAATTCAACGATTGGAATATTTTCTGTTGTATTTCCCATTATGATTTTTATGTGGGGCTTTTCATTCTTCCAAAAATTAAAATTTCGCACGCTAATTCACACTTCTAATTTTTTAATAATATTAGCATTAATATTTTCCTCATTCTTTGGAATATTGAGAGTAAGATATGATTTGTTTACAGCTTCCTATGAACTATCCGGTTCAATTGGAGATTATTTAGGTGATCTAATTGGCAAGTTAATTGGCGGCGTTGGAGGAATAATATTATTATTTGCCGGCCTAATTGTTCTTTTAATTGTAGCCTTTGATATTAAAATTGAAAGGATTTTTGAGTTCATCAAAAATGCATTTTCAACTTCAGTTGGGTCAATAAAAGATGAATTAGAAAAAAGTAAAGCGGAAGAAGCAGATTCCAATCTAAGTAAAATTAAAGAGCTTAGTAAAGAAAAGAAAAAGAAAAGAAAATTAGATAAGAAAAAAGAGGATGAAGTCTCTGCTGAAGAATTAATGCAGGCTGAAGCAGAAGATCAAACTAAAATAAGGATTATTAGGAAAGATGAAGGTTCATTAAAAAAGAAAGAAGAAGAGAATTTAGTTTTAAATGAAGAAGTAAAAAAAGTTGATCTTGAAAAAACCGGTGAGATTAATACCAAAGATATTGATAGAAATAAAGAATTAGCTCTTCCGAATAATTGGGAAGAAAAAATTGAGTTCAAAAAGCCAACCCTTGAACTGCTCGACTTAGCCCCGGAAGAAAACTTTAAGGTTGCAGAAGAAGAACTTACTCGCAATGCAGAATTGCTGAAAGAAAAATTAAAGTTGTTTGATATTTCGATTCAAGATATTTCTGTAACTCCAGGCCCTGTGGTAACTTTGTATGAAATTGTTCCTGAGCCTGGAGTTAAGATTAGTAAGATAGTCGGCTTAGAAAATGATATTGCTTTAGCGCTTGCTGCAAGGGGAATAAGAATTATTGCTCCGATACCAGGGAAAAGTGCTATCGGCGTTGAAATACCGAATGCTGAGGCATCTCTCGTAAATGCGCGTTCTGTACTTACAAAAATATCGGAATCAAAATTTGAACTGCCATTGGCATTGGGTAAAACAATTAATGGTGATGTATACATAACCGACTTAACTAAAATGCCTCATATGCTTATAGCTGGTTCAACTGGCTCCGGTAAAAGCGTGGGAATAAATATGATCATTGCCAGTATGCTTTATACCAAACATCCTTCCGAAGTTAAGCTGATTATGATTGATCCTAAAAAAATTGAATTATCATTTTATAATAAACTTCGCCGTCATTACTTAGGTGTTTCCCCTGATCTTGAAGAAGAAATAATTACTAATCCTCAGAATGCTGTTCTTCTTCTAAAGTCGGTTGAATATGAAATGGAAAAAAGATACGATAAACTTGCCAAAGCCGGTGTTAGGAATCTAGTTGATTATAATAAAAAGGTAACCGATCCCAAGAGAAAACCTGCTGATACTGAAAAAATGAAGCATCATTTTCTTCCTTACTTGGTTGTAATAATTGATGAACTTGCTGATTTGATGATTACTGCTGGGAAAGAGGTTGAAGAGCCAATTACGCGTTTGGCGCAGCTAGCAAGAGCTGTAGGAATTCACTTGATACTTGCTACACAGCGTCCATCTGTTAATGTTATTACCGGAGTTATAAAAGCTAATTTCAGTGCGAGAGTAGCGTATCAGGTTGCAACAAAAATCGATTCACGCACAATATTGGATATGAACGGTGCGGAACAATTATTAGGCAAAGGAGATATGTTATTTCTGCCAACAGGCCTGCCCAAACCGATTCGAATTCAAAATGCATTTATTTCAACTGATGAAGTGGAACGTATAACAAATTTTATTTATTCACAGCAGGCTTATTCAAAACCATACTTTTTGCCGTCGCTTTATGAAAAGAAGAAAGAAGCATCGGCAGGATATTTAACTGATTTAGACCCAATGTTTGAAGATGCTGCTAAAGTAATTGTTCGTCATCAGCAGGGCTCGGTTTCACTTCTTCAAAGAAGATTAAAGCTAGGTTATTCACGCGCTGCAAGAATTGTTGATCAATTGGAGGAGGCCGGAATAGTTGGGCCGAATGACGGAAGTAAAGCGCGAACTGTTTTAGTTGAGAATGAAGAGCAACTAGAAACTATCTTACGTTCAATCTAATCGTCAATCATTTCAATTAGATTTAATCAATTAGTAAATATTATGTCTGTTTTTTAATTTAGATTTAGAAATTATTAGCAGGTTACTTATGGAATGCGTGAGTCATTAATTTTAATAGCAATAGAATGCGAAAATTGAATAAAAAAATTATTCAATTAAAAATGAAGTTATTTATTTTAATTCTTCAATACAATTATTCTTCAAAATCTTCATAGCAGCCAGATGCTGATTCGGGAACCGGAATATAGATAGCATCTTCTTCTAATAAAAGATTCCAAATTTTGTTTGATATTTCTTTGGGATTCAATAAGCCTTTATTCAAAGCTTTTTTATATTCAATCTCAATTATTTTCCCTATTTCTTGCCTTAGTTCTTCCATTGTTTCTCCTTTATTTCTATTTAATAGTTTTTATAAGAGCATGTAAAGACTAACTATTCTAATACAAAATTACATAAAGTATGCCAGCAGAATATTAAATTAACATTATCTTTTTCTTTCAAAAAAAGAATAATATATTGAGATGAAATGGCGAATATTAGATTTGTGGTTCAGTATGAGATGTGTCTTTAACTTGTCAAAAAATTCGGAGCCTAAAAAAATCTTAACTAATTGATATTTTTTTTAACAAAAATGGATTAATTAATTATTTAAGAAGATAAATCTTTATTTTTTTTCTCAAAAAAATCTTTTGTCTCAGCAGCGACTATTCCACCTAAACCTAAAAGTGCGATTAAATTTGGGACTGCCATTAGGCCATTCATAATATCTGCAAAAGCCCAAACAGTATCTAATTTTGCAACAGCGCCAAAAAAAACTGCAATTACAAATAGGATTCTATAAGGTTTAATAGATGAAGCACCCAATAAAAATTCTAAAGATTTTTCGCCGTAATAACTCCATCCAAGAATTGTGGAATAAGCAAATAATATAATCCCGATTGAAACTACAATTCCGCCCCAATTACCAGGCAAGGCTGTTTCAAACGCTTTTGATGTAAGCGGAACTCCTGTTTCCCCGGAATTCCAGACATTACTTACAAGAATGGCAAATCCTGTAAAAGAACAGACAACTATAGTATCAATAAAAGTTTGTGTCATCGAGACTAATGCTTGTGTAACTGGATGCTTAGTTTGTGCAGCGGCTGCAGCAATAGGTGCACTTCCTAAACCTGATTCGTTAGAAAAAACTCCTCGAGCTACACCCATTCTTATAGTAAGCATAATTGTTGCGCCGGCAAATCCACCGGTAGCAGCTGTACTTGTAAATGCTTCTGTTAAAATTAATTTTATTACTGAAGGAATAAGTTCAAAGTGAATGATAACTACAATTAATGCTGCAAGCATGTAAAATACAACCATAACCGGAACAAGTATTTCAGTTACGCGGCCGATACTTTTTATTCCTCCTAAAATTACAAGCGAAGTTGCAGAAGCTAATATTAATCCTGTTGCCCAAACAGGAATATTAAAGGAGTGTTGAACCGCATCGGCTACAGAATTTGATTGTACCATATTTCCGATTCCAAAAGCAGCTATAGAAGCAAATATCGCAAATAAAACACCAAGCCATTTTTGGTTTAATCCTTTTGAAATGTAATACATTGGCCCGCCGCTCATTTCACCATTTTCATCTACTTCTCTGTACTTAACCGCAAGAACCGCTTCCGCATATTTTGTTGCCATTCCAAACAAACCTGTAATCCACATCCAAAATAAGGCCCCAGGACCTCCAACAGCAATTGCAGTTGCAACACCAGCAATATTTCCTGTCCCAACTGTTGCAGCTAATGCAGTCATCAGAGCCTGAAAATGAGTAATGTCGCCAGGATTATGGCCATCTTCTTTTCTTTTAATTAATGCCAGCCAGAGTGAGTAAAGCAATTTACGAAATTGTAATCCTCTTAGTATAAATGTTAAATAAACTCCGGTTCCAACGAGAAGAATTAACATTGGCGGGCCCCAAACATAATCGCTGATCAATTTTAGGATGTTTTGTAATTGTTCCTGCATAGTTGAGCCTGCTATAGTTGTTATTTAAAACTTTTTGATTTTGAACAAGTGATTTTTTATTAAATGATAAGTACATTTTTAAAATACTATTTTAGAAATCATTATAAAAAGTATTTTCTTAAAAGAATGATATAATTTGAATAATAATTATGGATAAAAATCAAAACGACTTTTACGTTAAAATTAGAAAAGAAATTGCAGATTGGTTAACAACCAAATCAGGTAAAGACAATAAATGGTCAAAGTACATTTTACTTGCTCCAGATCTTTTTCATTTATTGTGCAAATTAGTAATTGATGAAGATGTACCTAATTCAAAGAAAATTAAAGTAGGAGCAGTTATAATCTATTTTATTTCCCCATTTGATTTGCTGCCGGAAGGATTATTGGGTCCGATAGGCTATTTGGATGATATTACTTTGACGGCTTATATATTAAATGATTTACTGCTAAATATTGATCCTAAAATAATCAAGAGAAATTGGGCTGGGGATGAGGATATCTTAAATCTTATAAAAACAGTTTTAGCAAATTCTGAAAAATTAATTGGTAATAAATTATGGAGAAAGATTAAAAAGATGTTTTAGTAAATTCTGAATCCATTTTAGCATTTTGCTGTTAACTAATATCTATTGTTCAAAGCATGTAAAGCCAAAATATTTCAATCACTGGAAGCCAATTTTAATTTGTGCATAATAAGCATATTCTTGGACATAATTATCGAAAGCATATGCTCCATCCAATTGAACTATGTTAAAAATATTAAAACCTAAACCGACAGATAAATTATTATCGGCCAGTCCTATCCTTAAAGCCAATCCTAACTTTCTTGAAGTTTCCAATCTATATTCAGTTCCAATTCTTAATCTATTTTCATAAGACTCATAACGGCTGTCTTGGTTTGCTGCATCGGCTAATTCAAATGATGCGTCCCAATTTTTATTAATTGAATAAATAGCGCCGAGGTTTAATAATAGCGGTAATTTTAAATCGAATGGTAAAAATATATTAACGTTTTGTGAAACAGCTTGAATTACTGTATCACGATTATTGTTTAAAATTATGTTGCCATTTACATCTCTTTTATAATCATAGCCCGATTGAACAATTTCTGCATTCATAGTAGAGGTGATGGTTTGGATAGGAATTATATTTTGAATTGCTAATCCTAGGCTAAGGCCAAAATCAAAGTTATAAAGCCCACCAACATCCATTGTAACACCTGTTTTATTAGCATCAAAATCTTTTTTAAAAATATTTAAGATTTGTTCAAAGTCATCTGTAATAATTCTTTTTGCAGAAAACCTTCTATTTATGACTTTCAGATTGGCTCCCAAATTAAAATTTGGTAAAATATGAAATCCATAACCTGCAGCGGCAACCAAATCAATATACGATACTGAATATGTCACAGGGTATGCCTCAAAACTTATGTCCCCTTCGGAATCAACTATTGTTTGGAGAAGGCCTGCAATACTATTTATAGCAGCGGATACTTCTTGCTGGTTATTTAAATCATTAGGAATGTGAACTTTTAAAAGAAGATCGACTACAGGATTTTGCTGAACTAAAAATCCTGTCTGTCCCACTGCATAAAGCGAAAATCCAAAATTTTGAATTTGAAGTGAAAGTCCGGGAATGATTTTTAATCCGTGAGTTGTCGGAGATTCGCTACTTCCTATAACTTTGTTTAATAAATCTCGTGGGAAGGTTAATCCATTTTGAATGTGTTGCAGTGCTGCTAATTGCTGTTGAACATTTGACGCTGTTTTAAAATCATTTACAGCCTGCCAAACTTCTTTAAGCGAAAGTGCTTGTTTAAATTCATCTAAATTATCATTTAAAAAAGTTGCGGCTTTAAATGTTTCTGGTGGAAGACTTGCTTGAACGTTTAATGCTTCAATTGATAACCTTTTGTTTCCAAGAAACGCGGGGTTACTCATCATGTTATGATATCTTTTATTGGCAACCTGTGTTTTCCCCATTCCTATAAATTTAACATCTTCTTTTTCATCCGGTAAATAAAGCTCGGTAGATTCAGAAGTATAGTTAATGTCGGGAAGCTGTATAAATCCAGGTTCAATTTCATATCCGCCCTGAGCTTTTAATGGTACCATATATAAGAAACAAAAAACAATGCATATAAAAAATTTATTCATAAATTTATTTGGCTGGTTTAAAATAAAACGATGAATCAAATAGATATTAATTTGCCGGAAATAAAGCAGCTCATTTCAACTGAAGCTATTTAAACGTTTTTTTGATATAGTCCGATTGTATTTCCGTCAAGATCATGTATAAGTGCATAGTAGCCCATTGCTGGTATTGTTGTTTTTTCCCTAAAAATCTTACCGCCTGCTTCAACAGCATTTTTTAACATAGAGGAAATATCGTCAACTTTAACATGAAATATTGTCGAATCACCTTTACTTATTTCTTTACTTACTCTAAGCCCCACAGTGAAACCTTTATGAGTATTAAAAAGTTGATATCCATTGCCAAATGCTTTAAAGTCCCAGCCAAAAAGTTTATGATAAAATTCATTTGCTTTATCTAAATTGACTGACGGAATTTCAACGTGCGCAATTAAATCTGATGCCATACTAAACCTCGTTAATTGAAAAATAATTCTAAAAGAAGATATAAATAATTTTAAGTCTATTACAAATTTTAAAATAAAAAAGTATTAAGTAAATAGATAAGAAATAAAATAGAAGTAATTATTGTGGAGATTTTACTTAGGATTAATTCCGTTCAATTTAAAAATTAAAACCCCGCCATAATAATTGACGGGGTTATAATATTATTTATTTGTTATTTATTAATGTGCAGTTCCGTAAATAGTTATTTCATCTTTTCCGTTCGACCCATTACTTGAGATCGTAATGCTTACTGTCCTCACTGCAGTAGTTGAATCAGTATCAGTTACGGAAAACCCAAATTGAGTCCATGTTTTGCTCTGTGTGTCAGGTAGTTGTACAGATTTTTGGCCAGTCAATTTAACATTGTCACCATCAACATTAACAGTAATAGCAGTTCCACCTGTTAATGGATTTCCATTTTGGTCTTGTACTGAGTAAGAAAACGATTGTGATCCTAAATTAGGAATATTAATCGAATTCGGACTAACATTTATAGTTGGTAGTCCTGAAAACAAAACCACTATTTGATCAGTAATTGTATTAGAATTTTCGTCTGCGGTTGAAGCGGTTATCGTTGCAAAACCAGCACCGAATATCGGGTGTACTGGCTGTGGGGCTGAAGAAATTAGATTAACAGAACCAATTCCTAATTCATCTGTTTGAGTAGAGCCGTCTATTATTCCTCCAGTAGATGTAAAGTAGACAGCAGTATTGGGACGCACAGGATTTGCATACTTATCCCCTACATACGCGGTTATTATATCTATCAAACCATAACGATTGTAACCAGCGAAATTAACAACAGCAGGAGCAATGCTGAAATGTGTGTCGTCAGGTAATCCACCGTGAATCGAAATTCCAACAGGTAAAGAAGTTATTTTCTTATTAGCTAATTGAATTTCTGCAATAATTTGGACAGTCCCAGCCTTAGTTCCGGCGGTTAAATTTACAATTGCTTCGCCTTTGTTATTAGTTTTCACACTTGTAGGGCTTAGTTCTTCACCACCTCCGGGCTGCGCTCCGAATTTAAAATTTACATCCACCGTATGATCGAGGTCTATTGGTGTTCCGGCTGAATCCTGAACAATAAAAATTATCCGTGCTGTTTCTTCTGAACCGCTTTCCTTAACGCCGATGAATTCAGATGATTGATCTTGCATAAATATACTAACGGGATCCCCGGATGGAACTGTTCCAGTATTATTTGGGATGAGTTCTAACCTTTGAACTGATTTGTCTTTCCCGGCAATAACATATGCACTTGTAGAATCAGTAATAAATCCGGTTTTAGATACAACTAGTATTATGTTTATGTTCGCAGATAATTGAATTTCAGTGCTATATTTTCCTTGAGTATCTGTTGTTAATTCCTGAACATCAGTATCAGTAAATAGCAGAACACTTACATCTTCAAGTGGTGATCCTGTTAAACTATTTGTTACTTGTCCTGAAATAGCAGAAGTTAAAAGTTGTGTGTTGTCATTATTTCCTGTTTCTTCTCCCCCAACAACCTGGGATGAATTATCTTTACAAGAAAAAAGTAAAAATGAAGATAATAGCAGTGCTATAATTGTTGTAAAAATCTTTTTAGTGGTGGTCCTCTCCATAGTATTTATCTCTAATTATTTTTAAAAGTTTATGTTTTGCCAAAAGAGAATTTTTAGAAAATTGGTTTTGTGAACGGATTAAGCAACTATTATACCGCTTATTATAATCCTCAAAATTTATTGATTTTACAATGATTTAGAAGCTTTTGTAATTTCTACCTTAATTTTAAATTGTATTTGTAAAATCTACTCAACAATTAAAATTTTAGTTATTATGATAAACCTAAATGGAAGGTATTTGAATGAAGAGATTCTTATAAATATTTAGAAGGACTAAACTCCTTTTGTATCTGCTTTAATCATCTGCCAGATTGTTAGTAATATTATCTGAATATCTAATCCAAAAGTCCAATTTTCAATATACCAGATGTCATAATCAATTCTTTTTTGCGTTCTTTTTTTATTTTCCTTGAAGTCGGTAACATCCCCGCGGTAACCATGAATTTGTGCCCAGCCTGTAATACCCGGTTTAACCCAACTTCGCAGCTTCAATTCATTTACCATTTCTTTGTATAAATTGTTGAACACAATGGTATGCGGGCGAGGTCCAACTAAAGACATTTCACCTTTTAAAACATTTATAATTTGAGGCAGCTCATCTAAATTCGATCTTCTTAATAAATTACCAAATTTGGTTATTCTTGGATCGTCTTCAATTACAGGTTGAAATTTTTCTTTATCACTTTCTTTCTTCATTGTTCGGAATTTATAACATTTAAACAATTCGTTTTTAACCCCAACTCTTTCCTGGATAAAGAAGATTGGACCAGGTGAATTGAACTTTATTATTATTGCAATTAATGGAAATAGCCACCACAAAATAAGCACTGAGACTATGATCGAAATAATTATATCAAAAGATCTTTTGATAAACTTCCAATGAGCCTCTGCTAATGGTTCGTCTCTTACAGAAATAATGGGAAGATTTCCGATCATATTAATTCTAAATTTTTTAGATAAGAATCGGATATAATCGGGAATAATATTTATCCTTACTGCATGCCGGTTGCAAATCCTTAAAATATTATCAAGTAAATTAGAAGCATAGAACGGGAGAGCAATAACAACTTCATCAATAGCAGTATTTTGCAATATTAAATCAAGGTCATCAATTTTTCCAATGATCTTTTTGTTTTTGTTTACTTCATCATCAACAAAACCTAAAAAATTATAACCTAAACCTATATTATTTTCAATCATACTTGAAAAAGTCTGGCCTACTTCTCCCGAGCCAATAATAATTAGATTCTTATTATTTTTTTCTATCCCTTTCCTTTTATAAATGACAAGTTTTAGAATCTCAATTCGCAGGCTTACTACAATTAAAAGAATGAAAGAATAATAAAGAATAAAATTTCTTGTAAATAAATCTTCTTTAGTTACAAAAATGAATATTACAGATGCAATAGTTTGTACGATGACGATTTTAAAAATATTTGTAAATTGAAATGAATATAACCGGGAGCCAAAATCTTCATAAAAACTTACAACATTTGCAGTGAAATACCATAAAAAATTAAGCGCCATTAATAGAACAAACATATATGTTCTTGAAAGAAGAATTTCAAATGGCTGTGCTAAAGCTTCAGCAATTATAAAGCTAGCATTTAGTAGCGCGAGGTCTAAAAATAATCTTAAATAATAAATAGATTTTTTACTTGCTATCATTAAATAGACTACCCGTAAAATTCTTTGGCTTTTTGTTGTATGAAGTATTGGATTTTATGTTCAAATTCATTGCGGTCATATTTTTTTGCGTCATTACTGATTGAAGCTAAGTCAAATTCATGTTCATGTTTTTCAAATTTACTAACTGCTTCTATAATTTCTTCCGCATTTTGTGAATTAAAATGTACTCCATTTACTAAATCATTTATTGTTTCAGCAGTACCGCCTTTATTTAATGCAATCACCGGTGTTCCGCATGATAATGCTTCAACCACCATAATTCCAAAGTCTTCTTCTGCAGCAAAGACAAATGCTTTAGCTTTCTGCATGTATGTAATTAAAGCTTGTCCTGTTTGATAACCAAGGAATTCTATATTTCTACCAGCTCTATTCTTTATCTTTTCTGAATCGGGTCCATCTCCAATTACCATTAATTTTTTATCTGGCATTTTTGTGAATGCTTCAACAATCAAATCTATTTTTTTATATGGGACAAAACGGGATGCAGTTAAATAATAATTATCTTTATTTAATTCACAGCTAAATTTTGCTGTATCAACAGGCGGATAAATTACATCGGCATGGCGATTATAAACTTTTTTAATACGTTTTGCTATATAATCTGAATTAGCAATAAAATGATCAACTCTATTTACTGAAGCTATATCCCAAATTCTTATATAATGAAGAATGGATTTAACGATTAATCCTTTGAGTCCTTTAGTTAGATTTGACTCTCTTAAATATTGAAAAGTTAAATCCCAAGCATACCTAATTGGTGTATGGCAATAACAAATATGAAGCTGGTTTGAGTGAGTTAATACGCCTTTTGCAACTGCATGAGAACTTGATATGACCAAATCATAATTTGAAAGATCAAATTGTTCAATTGCATAAGGAAAAAGAGG
>CAZRMA010000002.1:0-10819 GCA_964600655.1 uncultured Ignavibacteriaceae bacterium | reverse complement strand
TTTTTTATCACTTTTAATTCAAAATAAAGCTCTGCTGCAGGTAAAATCCAGCAAAAAAATCTTTCATAAATTCTTTGATATTTATTTACCATGAATTCTATTCCTATCCATTTAAATGGATTGAAAAATGGCCTTTTATCGTCGTGAGTAAAATACTGTCTGAAAGAAATATATTTTTTAATGATTTTAAAATTAACATCCTGTAAATAAAAAGAATGTTTGTAATTAAGCGATTTATCAAAATAGTTAAAACTTCTGCTTGAGAAAAAAATCGTATGTGTTGGATCGGAATACATATTATCTGATGAAAAATGCGGAAGTGAAATTTTTATAATAGCATTTGAATCACTAACTCGATAGACTTCAGACAAAATGCCAAGAAAATTTTTTGAATGTTCAAGTACATCATCAAAAATAATTTCTTCAAAAGAATTCTCTCCAAACGGCCACGGAACTATATTCATATCATGAACGACATCTACAGCAGGCAACTGAACAATGTCCATCCCCATATAGCCGTCTCTTTTATTATCACCGCAACCGACTTCTAATTTATTTTTCATAACGGTAAGTTTATTATCTCTAAAAAATTACTATTATTTTTCCGCATTTTAATTTGGTTAAATTGAGTTATAAATTTTTTGAGTTTCTGCTGCCATTTTTTCAATTCCATAGTCTTTTTTAACTCTTTCTCGAGATGCCGCTGATAACGATTTCCAAATCTCGAAATTATTAGATAATAGTATTAAATATTCTGCAGCTTCAGCTGGCGTATTAATATCGTATAAAAATCCCGTTTTTTTGTGTTTAACAATATCATTGTTTCCTACAACATTTGTAGCAATCACCGGAATTCCAAATGACATTGCTTCCAAGATCCCTAAAGGCATTCCCTCCCATCTTGAAGTTGAAATATAACAAAATGTGTCAATTAAATAATTATCTGGTTCCTCTATTACTCCTAAAAAGTTAAATAAGCCATCAAATCCGTAATCCTCAACAGATTTTTTCATTTCATTCTCTTCTTCGCCGCTGCCAAGCAAATTTATCTTAAATGTATTTGCACAATTTTGCTTTTTTAATTCTTCAAAAATAGAAATAATTTGCAACGAATTTTTTTGATAATTAAACCTTGTAAATGAAGTTATAGTTTTGGGAGTCAGATTAAAATTTTGCTCTGTGACAGCCGTATCTGGAATTTTAACAGCATTCTCAATGATAACTATTTTACTTGGTTTTGTTATTCGATTTTTAACAACTTCCTCGTATTCGCCTTTGGATACAGAAATACTTTTTTTTGTAAAGAGTGATAAGAATTTTTCGAAGTAAATGTAAATAAATTTTTGAAAGAAATTATAACTCCCGGTGTGCCATCCATGAAATGTATGAATACATGGAGTCATTGTAATAAGTGAGAGAATTCGGCCGTAAACTCCAGCTCCTTTTCCATGCGAATGAATTATTCCTATTTTATGTTTGCGTTTAAATCCAATCAGTCTAAAGAGATATCTTAAATTAAACTTTCTATATGGAATTAATATCATTCTATCATCACCAATAACTTCTTCGTATCTTTTTTTATAAGGGATATCATCAGGACAGGCAATGAAAAAATTATTTTCTTTATTTAGGGCTTTAACTAAAGAATAAATATGTTCGGGCCCTCCGCCAAAATCAGCTCTTACAGTAATAATTAAAATATTTATCTTATTTTTGCCCATTAATATTTTATCTAATTGTACAGTAACAAGCTAAAAACTTTTGTTAAATTTGTTCGCAATTTTTAGAGATAGTTTCACTGCTGGAATTGATTTCTATCAGAATAACAGATGCAATGAAATATATTAATCTATTCAGAGATATTTTATCACAAGCTATTTCTATATATCTTTATGAATTAGAAAAGATTAAGCATCAAACATCAACAATAAATAACGAATGTTGATTTCTATTATAACCCCCACATTTAATTCCGAACAGACTATTGAAAAAAATGTTAATTCTATAATTAATCAAACTAACAAAAATTTTGAACATATTATCATTGATAATCTTAGTAAAGATAACACCATTGGAATCATAAATAAAATTTACAAAGAAAATAATCTTTTAAGGTTGCTACGGATTATTAGTGAGCCCGATTCGGGGATATCAGAAGCATTTAATAAGGGCATTGAAAATGCAAAGGGAGAAATTATAGGAATTTTAAATAGCGACGATTCGTATTTTAACAATAGTGTATTTGAAAGAGTAGCTAACGCGTTTAAAGATGATCAAATAATTTTTGTTCATGGCGATATTTATTTTGATGACCCAATTTATGGTTCTAACATTCGGAAGCCATTACTTTGTCCAATCGGCAAAGCAATGCCCTTTAATCATCCCTCAATGTTTTTTAGAAAAGAAACGTACGAAAAGTTTGGTTTATTCGACAAATCTTATAAGTATACCATGGATTATGTTCTTATGATGAAATTTGAAAAAGAGATACCAGATTTTAGAAATAAAGGAAAATATTTAAAGGGTGATCCAATTGCAATTATGAAATCTGGTGGCACATCATGGAACTATGAGTTGAAATCAATTAAAGAATATAAAACGGGTTTGAAGTATTATGGGTTTTGGAATTTTAATTCAAAGAAAGAATATTTTTTAAGAATTTTGAGAACCCGCCTAAAACAGATTATTGATAATTTACATTTAAACTTTTTAGTAAAACTTTGGCGGAAAAATAAATGGAGCTAAAATAAATTCCCATGAAAAAACTGATTAAGTCTTTTTTAAACAAATCAAAAAAATATTATTCCAATGAAGTAATTCGGGATATTGAAACGAATACCTTCCTTGTTGCCAAATTGCATATTCAAAGAATTAAGGAATTGAAAAAAGTTGAATCTCTGGAGGAAGTTGAATTTAAAGTATTTTCCGAATGGGGTGAAGACGGCATTATTCAGTATTTAATAAATAATGTAGCAATAGAAAATAAAATATTTATTGAATTCGGAGTTTCGGATTATAAGGAATCAAATACCCGGTTTCTATTAATGAATAATTTGTGGAAGGGTTTAATCATTGATTCGGATAAAATTTTTATGGATTCGGTAAAGAATGAAGAAATATATTGGAGATATGACCTGACTGCAGTTTCCTCATTTATTACCAGAGAGAATGTAAATAATATAATTACAGATGCAGGCATTAAAGGAAAAATTGGAATATTAAGTATCGATATTGATGGAAATGATTTTTGGGTTTGGGAAAAAATTAACATGGTTGATCCTTCAATTGTAATCTGTGAATACAATAGTCTTTTTGGTAATCAAAACCCTATTTCCATTCCATACGATAAAGATTTTTTTAGGACAAAAGCACATTTCTCAAATCTCTATTTTGGGGCTTCTCTTCCTGCATTAGTTCAACTAGCTGAAAAAAAAGGATATGATTTTGTAGGCTCAAATAGTGCAGGGTCAAATGCATTTTTCGTTAAAAAAGATCTTTCCGGTAATTTAAAAAAATATATTGCAAAAGAAGGTTATCGTAAAAGCAGCAACAGGCAATCAAGAAATAAAAACGGTGATCTAACCTTTTTAGATTGGGAAGCGAGCAAAAAAATTATTGAAGATATGGAAGTCGTGAATACTGAATCAGGACAAACAATTAAATTAAAAGAAGTATTTAATTTTTAAGACTGTAAAAATTAATTTGAATAAAATTCTTCCAAATATGCGCCGGCGTTTTCAATTTAAAGGATCCTTCCGTTCTGCAACTGCCAAAAAAAATATAGTTTCTTTATTCATTTTTAATGGATTCAATTTTCTTTTCAATTTACTTATTGTAAGGTTAACATTAGATTATTTAGGGGCGGCACAATATGGAATTTGGCTTACTCTCTCTTCAATTTTGACATGGTTTAATTATCTTGATTTTGGGTTGGGGAATGGTTTAAGAAATAAATTAGCTGAGGCTTTGGCACACAATGATCTAAAATCTGCTAAAATTTATGTAAGCACAACATACGCAATATTCTCATCTCTGATATTAACGATTATAATAATATTTGTATTTATATATAAGCTAATTGACTGGCTGGAAATATTTAAAGCTCCTGCTTATTTACAAAGTGAGCTTGATACTCTTATTCTTTTATCTGTAATATTTTTTTTGATTCAGTTTGTTTTAAGACTGCTAACTTTCATTATTAACGCCGATCAAAAAACCGGGTTAAACGGCTTCTTTAGTTTTAGCATAAATTTATTAACAGTTGTTTTGATTTATGTGTTATTAAAGACAACAACACCTTCAATCCTATTCATTGGCACAGGCTCAATAATTATTCCGGTCATTGTATTTATTATTGCGACATTTATCTTTTTTAATACAAGATATAAATCAATTTCACCTTCATTTAAGTCTATAAAATTTTCAAACTTAAAAGATCTACTAGGTCTGGGAACTCAATTTTTTATAATTCAAATTGCAACGCTTATTATTTTAGCAACAGACAACATGATAATCACTCAATTGTTTGGCCCTTCTGAAGTTACAATCTACAATATTGCCTTTAAATATTTTAATTACATTCCAATTGTATTTTATGTTATTTTAACCCCAATGTGGTCGGCTTATACTGAGGCTTATATTAAAGATGATTTTGTGTGGATTAAAAATGCAGTTAAAAAAATTTTCAAGGTTTGGATATTGCTCAGTGTTGTAGTTGTTATCATGATGTTTGCAGCAAATTGGGTTTATGGTATCTGGCTTAGCTCTAAGGTTGAAGTCCCGTTTCTTTTGACTATTCTTATGGGTTTGTTTGCCATTATTTCCAACTGGAATAATATTTTTGCTTATTTTTTGAATGGAATTGGTAAGATAAGGATATCATTATATTATTCTATTTTTATAGGTATAATCAATATTCCTCTTTCAATTATTTTGGCAAAAAATTTTGAAATGGGAATATCAGGCGTTATAGCAGCAACACTTTTATGCATGATTGTTGGTTCTGTGTGGGCACCGATTCAATATTATAAAATTATCAACAAAAAAGATTTTGGAATTTGGAGCAAATAAAGAGCAAGTAGTTTATGAATTTTTCACAGCTTATTATGAATGGAATTCTAAATTCTAATTCGAATAATATTTTCGGCAAAATAAAAGAAAAACTTTTGCTGAATGTTCGGGATAGATTTATGCAAAATAACCACTCTCTTATAAAATATAAATTAGATGGAAAAATTATAAATCTTCCATTTTCACATAACCTGCCGATCAATAGAAAAGTTCTTCCGCTGTACAGCGAAAATATCGGTAGAATAGCCGATTACTTATCCGAAAAATTCGACAACCTTAAAGTTATTGATATAGGCGCCAATGTAGGAGACACGGTTTTTATCATAAAATCAAAAGTTGATGCCCCTATCTTGTGCATTGAGGGAGATGAATTTTATTACACAATACTTATGCAAAATATTTCGCTATGGCAAAATGTTATTGCTGAAAAAGTTTTTATAGGAGATAAATCAAAATCAAAGGGCAGCTATTCTTCATCGCTAGGAAGCGGTCGAATTATCGAAAATACCAGATCAGAAGACAATATTAAGTTTGAAGCTTTGCCCAATGTTGTTTCAAAGTATCCGGAATTTGAAAATGCAAAATTATTAAAAATTGACACAGATGGATTTGACGGCAGGATTTTAAAAAGTTCAATCGATTATTTAAAAAAAATTAAACCGGTCATCTTTTTTGAGTACGATCCATATTTACTTCAGCAGTTAGATGATGACGGACTTAGCATTTTTAATACTCTATCTGAAATTGGTTATGAGACAGCAATATTTTATGATAATAGCGGTGATTATCTCTTAACTTCAGAATTGAACCAAAAAAATATTATTGAAGATATTCACTACTATTACAGCGGCAGAAACATTGAACGTTACTGTGATGTTTGTGCTTTTCACAGCGAAGACAAGCAGCTTGCATTAAAAGTGAGAGATGAAGAATTAAAATACTTCTCTGTAAAAAGAAAATTTAATTTTTAACAAACACAGCTTCACTTTCGTGTATATAAAACTTAAAAATCTTATAAACTATTTTGGGTTTATATTAATCGATTTTCTATTAAAGGGGAAACAACATCAAAATCCCAACTCCCTATTATTAATTAGGCTGGATGCAATTGGAGATTATGTATTATTCCGAAATTTTATAAAAATTATAAAAGAAAGTTCAAAGTATAAAAAACATAAAATTACACTTTGCGGAAATATTTTATGGAAAAATCTGGCAGAAAATCTAGATTCTGACATAGTTGAAAATTTCATCTGGATTGATAGAAAAAAATTTTATGGGAATTTATTTTATAAGTATCAGCTATTAAAAATTATTCGGAATCATGGATTTGAAATTGCAATCGAAACCGCTTATTCAAGGGAGATTTTGTACGGTGATGAAGTAATTAAAATATCACGGGCTAAAGAGAGAATGGGGAGTAAAGGAGCAATTGACAAACATTCTAAGTGGAAAAAAAATCTTTTTTCGGATAAATGGTATACAAAGTTAATTTCTCCGACAGAACACACTTTATTTGAATTTTATAGAAATAAAGAATATTGTGAAAACTTGTTGGGAACAAAAATTGAAATAAAAAAATCGGTCATTAACACAGATGGAATTACCAATAATTTTGTTATTACCAAACCTTATGTTGTAATTTTTCACGGCTCAGCTCGTAAAGAAAAAATATGGAATTATAAAAATTTTGTAGAAACTGCCAATCATTTAATTAAAATCTATTCGCTAAATATTGTACTTGCTGGCGGTAAAAACGAAGTAGAAAATTCGTTAAGAATTTCGTCATCACTTCCTAAAGAAAAAGTTTTTAATTTGACCGGTAAAAGCAGCTTAACTGAATTAGCAATAATTATAAAAAATTCAGAACTGCTGATATCAAATGATTCTGCAGCCGTGCATATAGCTGCTGCTGTGGGTAAGAAATTTCTTTGTATTTCAAATGGAGAAAGGTTTGGCAGATTTCTTCCTTATCCTAAAGAAATATTTGATCAAGGATATTATGTTTATCCGGATGTTATTAAAAACAGTGAACATACCATCGAAGAGCTTTCAGAGTTATACATGTTTGATTCTAAACTTGATATCGATTCAATTTCCATTGAGGAAGTTATCAATTTGTGTGATAGAATTTTAGCAGCACAGTCAAAATAATTGTTTATCAGATGGTTCAAGTGAATATTTATTATTGGCAATGAGCCTTAATCTTTAATAAATTTGATGTTGAATTTAATATTAATCACAAAAATTTGTAGTTAAACGAATGAAACTCTCCTCAATAGTGATTGCAAAAAATGAAGAGAAAAACATCAGCAGATGTATTAAGAGTCAATTACCATGTATTGATGAGATAGTTGTTCTTATAGATAAAGATTCAAATGACAATACATTAGAAATCGTAAAAAGTTTTGATAAGGTGAAATATGAAATTGTTGAATGGATGGGTTACGCTAAAACAAAGCAGTATGCAGTCGAACTTACTTCTAATGATTGGATACTTTGGATTGATGCGGATGAAGCCATTACAAATAATTTGGCAACTGAATTAAACGAATTTAAAAAGAATACTTATCAACAGAATGCGTTTTCAATTCCAAGGAAAGCATATTTTCTTGGCAAATGGATTAAACATAGCGGATGGTATCCTGGGCGTGTTGTTCGGCTTTTCAATAAAATCAAAGCTAGATTCAATAATAACGATGTTCATGAAGAATTAATTTTTGAAGGTAAAAGCGGTGACTTAAAAAATGATCTTGAACATTATACTGACCCAAATATTTTCCATTACTTTGAAAAATTTAACAGGTACACTTCTTTAGCTTCAAAAGAGTTGTCTGAAAACGGCCGCACTTTTTCTTTAATCGATTTGTTGATGCGCCCACTTTTTATTTTCATAAAAATGTTTTTTTTGAAAAAAGGATTTTTGGATGGAATACACGGATTTATTTTAGCTGTCTTTTCATCTTTATATGTATTTGCAAAATACGCTAAACTTTGGGAGTTAAACTTGCCTACCGGCAGGCAGGATTAAAATAGGAGGAGTGTGATATGGAAGTTAAAGAAAACAATTCATTACTGTTTATTCAGTTAATTAATCAGAACCAGCATATAGCTTTAATGTCTATGGGCAAAATTGAAAACCCGGTCTCAAAAAAATCAGAGAAAAACATTGAATATGCTAAATTCGCAATTGATACACTAGATATGCTTCAAATCAAAACAAAAGGGAATCTTAGCGAATATGAGGAGAAGTACATACAAGAAACAATTAATGAATTAAAATTGATGTATGTGGAAGTTTTCAAAAAATAAATAAGGCAAAATTTTACCTTTAAAAAATAATCGATGTAAATATTAACATATTATTTTCGAATGAAAGAGGCTGTTAAAATGATAATTGGAATTATAGCAAATACAAATAAAGAAAATGTTGTTCAGGTTGTTTCCACACTTGTTCATAAACTCCAGAAAGCCGGCTTTGATTTTCTATTGGGGAACTCATTACTTCAATTTAAAAAAGATATAACTAATGAAATTAAAAGCAAGGTTTTTATTGAGAATGAAAAGCTAGCTGAAGAAAGCGATATGATAATTTCTATCGGCGGAGATGGAACGATGCTAGCCTCGGCAAACCTTGCTCAATTAAATGATAAACCAATTCTTGGTGTAAATTTAGGTAAGCTTGGGTTTCTTGCCGAAGTTAATATCAATCAAATGGATTTTTTAATTGAGGATATTAAAAATAATAATTACTCAATTGAAGAAAGAATGATAATCGAAGCAGAGTGTGTCGCTCACAAAGTTGAAACACTTTATGCCATAAATGATATTGTTATTGATAAAGACGGCTGGCCAAAGATGATTGAAATAACAATTAAAGTAAATGGTGAATTAGTAACAACTCTTTCTGCTGATGGTATAATTGCCGCTACTCCAACCGGATCAACCGGCTATTCAATTTCATGCGGTGGGCCGATTGTCAGCCCTAAAGCAAATGTAATCACACTTTCACCAATTTCTCCACATAGTCTAACGATGAGGCCGCTTGTTTTGCCAGGTGATCAAGAAATAATTATTCGGGCCGATTCTCTTCACGAAAAAGTTCAAATTAATTGTGACGGTCAAAGAGTTTTTGGATTTGCTCCTCCGCTTGAATTAAAAATCAAAAAATGTAAACGTTCTTTAAAAACGATACATACTTCCAATTCAAGTTACTTTGAAACCTTAAGAAACAAATTGCTATGGGGAGTCGATCTTAGAAAACATTCACTTATTAATTAAGATATTATATGAAAACAAATTACATCCTTCTGCTTATAATGTTTTATGCTTTGAATTTGTTTGCTCAGGATACTGTTGATTCGCTTTATGCAAATAAGATAATAATCGATACTGATTCTGATAAACCAATGTTGATTGGTTATACAACAAGAGAAGCTTTTACTGATAGTTCTTTCTCATGGTGGTTTGATTCGGAATATAAAAACTATGATGTTGATATAGATGCTTTGCGTCCCATATCAGAAGATACAACTCTTCTAAAAGATGTATATATTACAATAGTAATGGGGACCTGGTGCAGCGACAGCAGAAGAGAAGTTCCCCGCTTTCTTAAAATAACAGATGCGTTGAACTTCTCCGACGAAAATTTGTCAATTTATAATGTCGATAGAGATATGAATACCGGAGACGATGAAATTGATGATTTGAAAATAGAGTTCGTCCCTACTTTTATTTTTTTCAAAAATGATGTTGAGATAGGGAGAATAGTTGAAGCACCAACCGAAAGCTTAGAAATTGATATGGTAAAAATTCTAACCGGCGATACAAAACCAAAAATTGAAGAGGATTTGGAGAAAGAATAACAAACGAGTTTTTAAATATCTTTTGCTATTGTATATTTAGATTTAAAGCTCAACATTTCTTATAATGACATTGAGAAAAAATCAAATGCGGGAGTTCCTTTTAATATGAAAATATTTTTTACACTTATTTGTTTGACTGTAATTTCTTTTCTTAGTTGCAACACTATAGAACCCGGTAAAGATTCTCTTTCTCTATCTGTTGAAGATGTAAGCTGCACAGAGGCATGGCTTAAGCTGGAAATTAAAAATACAGCCTTGCCGGCAGAAGTAAATTTTTTAGTTGATAATGCTATAAAAACTAATTATAACATTTCCACAAAAGATACCGTTCTTTATGTAGATTCGTTATTACCCAACAAAACTTACTCCGTTAAGGCACAATTATCCAATAACTTGAATCAAACATCCAGTATCCAGCTTACTACTCTTGATACCACAAACAACAATTTTACTTTTGAGACTTATGAGTTTGGTGACGGCGGCTCTTCCAGCTATTTTAATGATGTGTGGGTGTTTGATGAAAATAATATTTGGGCAGTGGGTTATATTAGTCCTGAAGATACGACTATAAATGGGAGACACATTACAAATCCAAATATAATAAAATGGGACGGACAAAGCTGGAAGATACAGCCATACTCCGGAACAAGTGACGGAATAGAAGGAATTTGGGCGGCAGATACAGGGCATATATATTTTGCGTCAGGTGGTTTGAGAAAATATGAAAATGGAGTATATAAAGTCATAAATACAAATCTCGGTTTAACAAACGGACAGCGCATAGAAAAGCTTTGGGGAAGCAGTGAACAAAATATCTGGGGGGTAGGGCCTGCTGGCACCATAGTTCATTTTGATGGAACTACATGGACTAAAATTGATTTTGA
>CAZRMA010000001.1:0-42861 GCA_964600655.1 uncultured Ignavibacteriaceae bacterium | reverse complement strand
CTGTTAAAATAAGGAAAATGATAATTGCTGGTAACAAGAAAATGCTGGTTTATGATGATATGGAAAATTCTGAAAAAATAAAAATTTATAACAGCAGTGTTGATGTTTCTACAGCGGAGAGTTTGCATGATACATTAGTTCAATATAGGACAGGTGATATGTGTTCACCTAAAATAGAACAGGTTGAAGCTCTAAGTGCTGCAACTACAGAATTTGTAAGTTGCATAATTAATGACAGACAACCTTTAACAAATGCTTACGATGGTTTGGAAATTGTAAAAATCTTGGAAGCTTCGGATGTTTCAATCAAAAATACCGGCGCCTATGTGGCAATAAATAAACAGCAACCAAAACAAATAAAGTCGAAAATAAAGATAGAAGAGTATATTCAATAGAAATTATAATAAGAGTAAATCACCCGGAGTGGTAAATGGAAAACCAGATAATAAATAATGTTAAGCTTGGTAAAGATGTTAAAATATTCAATTTTGTTAATCTATATGGATGTTCCATCGATGATAATACAAAAATTGGCTCTTTTGTCGAAATCCAGAAAAATGTAACAATAGGAAAAAGATGTAAAATCTCATCACATACTTTTATTTGCGAAGGAGTTCATATAGAAGATAATGTATTTATAGGGCACAATGTTACATTTATTAATGATAAATATCCTCATTCAGTTAATGATGGTGGAGAGTTACAAACAGAGGAAGACTGGGCAGTGGTTAAAACATTTATCAAAAAGAACGCTTCAGTAGGTTCCTCGGCAACTATATTGTGTGGGGTTACAATTGGTGAAAATGCCGTTGTTGGAGCAGGAGCTGTCGTAACTAAAGATGTTCCGCCAAATACAATCGTTGCAGGTGTACCCGCACATGTGATTAAAGAAATCCCTGTTTTATAATCCAAAATGATATTATCTTATATACTTAAGACAATTTCAATTTATATATTAAATTTGAAATGCTCTTTAATATTCTAAAAATCATCCCTTAATGAGGTTATAATGAAAAGATTGTTATCAAGAATATTCTTATTGGTAATGTTTTTTGGAATAAATGTAGAGGCACAGTCATTAAATCCTGGGGATGGACTAAGACTAGTATTTTATAACATTTCAGATTCGCTATCAGGGCAATATAATATTCAGGAAAATGGATATGTCTCACTTCCTTACTTGGGAGAGATAAAGGTTGCTAACCGTAATATCGATAGTATCAAGCAAGAAATTCATAATAAATATAGTAATATTTACAGGAATCCAGAATTAACTATTTTACCAGTAGTTAGAGTTAATATATTTGGTGAGGTCTTTAAGCCAGGATATTATTATGCTACTGGGACAGATAAATTAACAGATTTAATTGCAATGGCTGGAGGTCCAACTCCCGATGCCAAAGTTAGTAATATAACTTTGACTCGAAATGGAAAAGAAATCAGTATTGATGGAGAAAAAATAATTGAAAGTGGGAATAAAGATAATGATATTGGATTGCAGTCAGGTGATCAAGTTTATGTGCCTAGAAAATGGTTTAGTGGTGCAAACCAAGCAATTCTTATTGCTGCGTTGAGCACTTTGACAGCATTAATAGTTGCAATAATTTATACAAGCAAAAAGTGAAGGGAAAATAAGGAAATTAAATGAGTGAAAGACAAAGCAATAGGTCGGTTAATTCAAATGCTCAATCTGCAAGTCAGACAAATATTGATGCTTTAATTATTGCCTTTAACAAACGAAAATGGCCTATAGCAATTGCGTTTGTAATAATATTTATATTCGGGGGAATTTTTTATAAAACCAAAAGCCCAATTTATGAATCTACAATTTTATTGAAAAAAGAAGAACAACCCAAAAATCAAAATGCCGAGGATCAATATTTAAAGTTGATTGCTAATCAATCATTAGATGATATTGAAACCGAACTACAACTAATAAATACAAGGGTCGTTTTATCTAACGTAGTAAATCGGCTCAAACTAAATTTCTTAATTAATGAGATTCAATTTCCTGATGACAAAAAAATCGACTTAAATTTAGAACTTACTGCGTATCATCGGTGGTTAATGGATGAGGGAATAGACAGCCTAAAATACCCGAAAATTCTGGACGCCCAGGTTGATTCTTTGGATGATGCCGCAAATAATAGTTATTATGTTGTTATTAATTCTGGATATATAGAGTTATATAATGCAAAAACAAATAAACTGGTTAATTCAAAAAAAGCTGGCAATCCAACAGAAATAAGTTCTAATGCTTTTCATTTAAAAATCGATTGGCAAAGATGTATTCCTGGAACAAAGTTATTTTTTGCTGTTTCCGGTTCTCTTGCATCAACAAACGCATTAAATAAAAAGTTAAAAATATCCCAGGTTGATAAAACTAACATAATTCAAATTAAGGTAGACGATAAATCACCTGAAATGGCTCAATTAATAGCAAATACCCTAATTCAGGAATTTATAAAGACAAGAACCGAACTTGCAAGAAAAAATATTCAGGAATCCTACAAGTTTGTGGATAAACAATTAAATGATATGGCCCAACAACTCAAGGATGCGGAAGATAAGGTAAGTGCATATAAGTCAAGAACTGGAATAACAGATTTGGATAAAGGTTCTGCTGATCTTGTAAGTTTCCTGTCAGGATTGCAGTCCCAGAAGATAGCCAATGACCTTGAATTAAGTGAATATGAAGCGAAAGTAAAGGAAATTGAAAGCAGCTATAAAGACAATGGTTATTTTGATCAAACATTTTTAACACCAGATAACCAAAGTCAGTCACAATCTCCATTCTCTGAAACATTAAAAAAATTGTCTGACTTGGAGGTAAAAAAAATAGTTGAACTTCAAAAGAAGAGCGAAAATCACCCAGATATTATTAACATTAATCAACAGATTGAACAGTTAAAAGTTAAATTAAAATCCTATAATAAAAACACTTTAGCTTCTTATAAAATAATTATCAATACTTTGAAAGATAAAAAAGCGAATTTGGAAAGTCTAATTGCTAAATATCAGGCAAAGATTCATAGTGTCCCTAAGGAAGAAACTGAACTTGCTGGTCTTGCGAGAAATGCAGAAAGTGCAGAAAAAATGTTTAATATTTTGCTCAATAAAAGGGAAGAGCTGAGAGTTAAAGAGATATCACATTTACAGGATATTCTTATAGTAGATCCGGCTGATTTTCCATTACTTCCAATTTCACCTAATCTCAAAATTATTTTTGTTATATGTCTATTTTTATGGGGGGCATTCGTAATAGGTTATGTGTTTATTGGTGAATTCGGGGAAAGAAGATTGCTCAAGCTCAGTGAGATTGAAAACGAATTGCAATTACCCATCCTTTCAATAATTCCTAAATTTCCAAAGGAATTGGAAAAAAAGATAAATAATTCCGAGACTTTAGAAGATAAGTTTGCAGTATTACAAAAGGAGAATTTTGGCATAATTGAGTCATATAGAGTTCTTCAAACAAAGCTATTATTTTCACTTAAAAATAATAGTAAGATTATTTTATTTACCAGCCCGGAAGAACATAGTGGAAAAACAACAATTGTAGCTAATTTGGCAATTACTCTAGCCAGCTCTAATAAAAAAGTGCTAATTATTGACGCTGATCTAAAAAGATGTGGATTAACTGACTTATTTGAGGTTTCGAGAGAAAACCCCGGACTAAGTACTTTTTTAGATGAAGATTTAAGAAGGTTACCTATCTTTAAATTAAACGGATTTACTAAAGATTTGTCAGAAGTTGGTGAAATTAGCTTTTTGCCATCTGGTGAAATAAGTGAAAAATCTAGCAGTTTATTTCAATCTCAAAAAGCAAGTGATTTAATTAATGATTTAAAATCAAGTTTCTATGATTATATTTTGATTGATACGCCTCCTGTTACTAGAGTAGTTGATACATTAATACTAAGTAGAATGGTTGAAAATGTTATTATGATTACGAGGTATAATTATACATTAAAAGATACTGCTTTAGCAGGTTTGCAGGAATTAAGAAACGAAAATATAAATATTTCCGGGGCTATAGTTAATGCTTGTGAAATTGAGAAAACATCATTCAAGTACAAATATGGCTATGGATATGGTTATGAATACTCTTATAATAATAAAAATGGTAAAAGTAAAAATCCTAATTTTAGCAAAACAGTTTATAAAAAAATTAAAATCAGTAGGATTCTTAATCATTTGCAGTTAAATAAAGATGAGTCCTAAGCTATTGTCAGTAATAAGTATTATTTAAATACTTTAATTCAAAAAAAATTATTATTGAAATAACACTCCAAGAAGAATTAATAATGGAGTGTTTTTTTTAAAAAAATTAGTAGAGGTTTTTAACAATATTTTAGGTGATCTCACATAAACATAAAGGCTTAATTAATCTTTCACCATTTATCTCTTTAAATAAGGAGTAATAAAAAAGTAGTCACACTTTTGTGGGTCAGACTGGTGTTAGGTAAATTGAATTAGCATAAATTTTTTTATAAATAAATAAAATTATGCATTGTTGTTAGTACACTAAATGCTCTAAAATTTTTATAGTGAATTTAACCGTTTAAGAAATGTTATCCTTAAGTGTGGCTTTTTATATCTTTATAATAATAAAATGAAATCTGTTACAAATTTTTATATGGGGGTAGAAATGAATCTAGTTAGCCAGAAAATTATTCTGAAATTAAAATTTTTCATTTTGGTGATTTTCTTATTATCAATTTCGCCAATTTTTTCGCAATCACAATTCACAATAATTGGCTTGCCTGATACACAGTTTTATTCGGAGAATTTACAAGAATCAGGATCAGGGCAAGGCAGCGGGAGTATTTCAACTTTTATTGCCCAGACAAACTGGATTGTAAATAATCGTGTGGACTCAAGTATTGTGTACGTTGCCCATCTTGGTGATTGTGTTCAAAATGGTGATGATGTTGAGCAGGAATGGATAAATGCGTCGGGTGCGATGTTATATCTTGAAAATCCTTCTACAACAGGTTTGACTGATGGTATACCATATGGCATTGCTGTTGGCAATCACGATATGACTCCCTGGGATCATGGTACAACAGTACTATATAATACTTACTTCGGCGTAGACAGATTTAACGGTCGTAATTATTATGCAGGCCATTATGGAAGTAATAATGATAATCATTATGATTTTTTTCAAGTTGGCCTATTGAAATTTATTGTTATTTATATAAAGTATGGTGAACACGATTATAATCCGGATGCTTTGCATTGGGCTGATAGTCTTCTATCTGCTCATATCGATAGGTTGGGGATAATTGTTAGTCACAAAATACTTGATAATGATAGTGGTACAAATGTTGCTTTTTCTTCTCAAGGACAGGCTATTTTTGATTCTCTAAAAAGTAATTCAAATCTCTTTTTAATGTTGTGCGGTCACTATACACAGGATGGTAGAAGAATTGATTATAATGATGCTGGTAAACCAGTTCATATTCTATTGTCTGATTATCAGGACTTTGCAAATGGAGGTAACGGTTATTTTAGAGTTATGAAATTTAAGCCTCTTAAAGATTCAATATATGTCAGCACTTATTCTCCTTCTCTCGGTGCGTTTAAGAGCGGTAGTAATAGCAATTTTGCCTTGTTTTATGATTTCCAATCACTTTTGCCTGTTGAGTTAAGCCTATTTACCGGGACAATGGAGAATGATAAAATTCTCTTAAAGTGGAGAACTGAGACTGAATTAAATAATTACGGATTTGAAATAGAACGATCAACAGATAATAATTACTGGAAAAAAATTGGGTTTGTAAATGGCAATGGTAATAGCAATGCACCAAAAAATTATTCTTACATTGATAATGGTCCACCTTTGGGGAAAGTTTATTATAGATTAAAACAGGTGGATAATGATGGTAAAATAGAATATTCAAATGCAATTAATTTTGATTTTTCTACTGCATCAAATATTGTATTAAATCAAAATTATCCAAATCCATTTAATCCCACAACAAAAATTGAATACTCATTGCCAAAAGGAAGTCACATATCATTAAAAGTTTATGATTTATTAGGCAGAGAGGTGACTACATTGAAAAATGAATTCCAGGCTGCTGGCAAATATTCTGTTGAATTTAATGGTTCAAATCTGGCGAGCGGCATGTATCTCTATGTTCTCGCGTCGGACAATTTTATTGTTTCAAGAAAAATGATCATACTGCAATAATATTCATTTTAAGCTTTTAAAAAATTAAATAATCAACCATGACTAAAAAAATATTTTACATTTTAAAACCAATATTGCCAAGAGCGTTTCAAGTTTTTTTACGAAGAAGGCTTGTTGCCATCCAAAGAAAAAAATATAAAGATATATGGCCAATACTTGAGAAATCCGGTAAAAAACCTGATGGATGGCCGGGCTGGGCGGATAATAAGAAGTTTGCAGTAGTTTTAACACATGATGTTGAGCACCAGGGTGGACATGATAAATGCATTCAGCTAAGTGAACTCGAAAATAAATTGGGTTTTCGCTCTTCATTTAACTTTGTGCCTGAGAGATATAATGTTTCTCCTGAAGTTAGGGATGAGCTGGTAAAGCGCGGCTTTGAGGTGGGAATGCATGGATTAAATCATGATGGGAAGCTTTTTTCAACTAAAAAAATATTTGATGAAAGAGCAAAAAAAATTAACGAGTATATAAAACAATGGAATGTAACTGGTTTTAGAGCTCCCGCAATGCACCATAACCTCGAGTGGATTCAGGACCTTAATATTAAATATGATCTTTCAACTTTCGATACAGATCCTTTCGAGCCTCAATCTGATGGCGTGGAAACCATTTTCCCTTTTTTTGTTTCTAAAGATGGAAGCGATCAAGGATATTGGGAATTACCTTATACACTAGTTCAGGATTTTACACTATTGATACTTATGAAAGAAAATATTGATATATGGAAAAAGAAAGTCGATTGGATAGTTGAAAAAGAGGGAATGGTGTTATTGAATGTACATCCGGATTATATCAATTTGGGTAATGGAAAAAACAAAAATGAAGAGTTCTCTAAAAAATACTATGTTGAATTGCTGGAGTATTTTAAAGACAAATATAATGGTATTTTCTGGAATCCACTTCCTGATGAATTGGCAGTGTATTTAGAAAACCATTGTCCCAAAAATAAATTAATCATTTAATAAGTCTATTAACATAACTATGGCAATTAAGAAAAAAAAAATTTGTATGGTGACTATGTCTGCCTACCCGGCGGATGTGAGAGTAAGAAGAGAAGCGGAAGAGTTAGAAAAAAAAGGGTATGAAATTGATATTATATCTGTGCAACTAGATAATTTAAGCAAGGTTGAAAAATTAGGTAATGTTACTGCATATAGGGTTCAAAAATACCTGACTAAAGAGAAACTTTTTAGCTATTTATTTTATTCCACTTTATTTATGATTAAATCGTTCTTCAAATTGCAGCAACTTCATTTCAAAAAGAAATATTCGCTTATTCAGATTCATAATATGCCGGATCATTTAATATTTGTAACGATTGTTCAAAAATTTTTGAAAATACCTATTATATTGGATATTCATGATCTTACTTTAGAATTGTTTGAAGAAAAATGGCCGGGTTCACGGCATATGTTAATAAAAAAAATTGTTGCAATAGTTGAAAAGATTTCCTGTTCCTTTGCCGATCATATTATTACTGTTACGGAAGGCTGCAAAGAAAAATTGGTTTTAAGAGGTGTTTCACCGGATAAAATTACTTTAATTTTAAATACTCCCAATCAGAATGTTTTTAAATTTCAATCAAAAAATAACTTCTCGGTAATTAATGAAGGAGCTAAAATTGTTTATCCTGGTACGGTTGCTTATAGGTTTGGTGTTCATTTAATAGTTGAAGCAATGAAATTTGTAAAAGAAAAAATACCCGGCAGCGTATTTAATGTATTTGGAGATTATGACAGCGGCTATAAAAGCTATCTTACTGATAAAATCAGTGAATTAAAATTAGAAGAAAATGTTAAACTAAATGGTGACTTTGATGGCCATGCAATTCCTGAAATTTTATGCGATTCTGATATTGGAGTAGTTCCTTATGTCAATAGTTTATATATGCATTTGGCACTGCCAACAAAAGCTTGTGAATATGCAGCAGTTGGAATTCCCATTGTCAGCACATATTTAAATACAGTTGCATTGTCATTCAGTAGAGATAGCATTAGCTATGTTAATTCCGGAAAACCGGAGGAATTCGCAGATAAAATAGTTGAATTATGTTTATATCCTGAATTAAGAAAATTAAGAATAAATGAAGCCTATTCTAGCATTTCAAAAATTTCCTGGGAGATTATGGGTACAAGATATACTAATTTAATTGATAATTTAATCTTAACAACATAAGAATCCCATTTGAAGCATTTTAAATATTTTCTGCAAAAATCAATATTTAAGTTATTCCAAAACCAAAAGAACTAAATATAATCTTAGTTAAGCAGTGCAGGAATATACTAATGCCGTCTGCATCAAATTAATAAATTAAGATTATTTTCTTATAAAAATTATTATTAGTTAAGCGTTCTATTAAAGAGTAAATTTAATAACAAGAAATTATAAAAATTATATTTAGGGTTTACTAGCTGGATTTTATCGAATATGGATAATCAATTTAAAAAAGACTTTGTAAAAGGATCAGTCGCAACCTCGCTCGGTACTTTTATAAGTATGTTTTTTCAATTTTTAACGATCATTATTCTCACCAGGTTTTTGCCGGCCAGAGAATATGGACTGTATATTCTGATAGTTGCAGTTGTAAACTTATTCAATATACTGGGTGGTTTTGGGTTGGAACTAACGCTGGTTAAATCTATTTCAAGCGCAATCGAAGAGGAAAAGGGAAGCACGCTTATACCTGTTCTATTATTAAGGTCAGTCCAGCTATTTTTTATTTGTATTATATTCTATCTATTGGGAGATTTCGTACTTCACTTCTTCAACGATGATTTGAACAAGTATCTTTTCCCTATTATCCTTCTTATTATATTTTCCAATTATAGAGATTTGTTTTATAAATTATTGCAAGGCCTGAAATATTTCAGGCAATATGCGTATGTAAATGCATTTTCATCATTTTTCAGAATAATAATTACTTTCTTGTACTATTATTTAAATAAGCTTGATTTAACTAACCTTATTTTTATTGAAATATTATGCACTGTTCAGCCATTACTTCATCAGATAATTGTCATTCCTTTTAAGTCGTTAACAGCTTACAAATCTACTAAGGAAAATTATTTAAGAATAATAAAATTTAGTTTGCCACTTTACTTAAATAATATTTTAAACTCAATATACGATAGAATTAACGTTTTTATTATAGGAATTTTCCTAACACCGATTAGCATAGCATATTATGATGTTGCTTGCAAGATTTCTGAAGCTTGCAGAAAGATATTTTTATCATTTACATTTGTGTATTTTCCCAACTTATCAACTTTGTTTTCTAAGGGTGAAAAGGGTCAGGCAGTTCAGCTAATTAACAAATCGATAACCAGTTTATCACTGGTTGTTAGTACTCTGTTTTTTATCTCATTTCTTTTTAAGGAAGAAATTGTGACATTATTCTTTTCAGTGAGATATCTTGCAACCGCGCTTCCATTTTCACTGATGATTTTAGTCTTCTATTTTAGTTCAATTTCCCATATCATGGGTTCTTCTTTAATCTCTGCCGGTAATTCATCAGCACCTGTAAAAGTTGGAACTATTTCAAGTATATTAAGCATCGGTGGAGGAATTTTATTAATTCCAGCGTATGGTGTATTAGGAGCTGTCAGTTCATTAATGATTATGAATATTACTTCTCAAATCCTTTCCTATATGTACCTTAGAAAAGAAAATATTAATGTAAATGTTAAAAAGTATCTAACCCCATTAATAATTGCTCTCACTTTAATTGGAGTTTATTTAATTATTCCTACAAATAATATTTTAATTAAAATCTCAATTGCTGTATTATTTATAATAATTAATTGGTATGTAGTTGAAGAATTCAAAAAATTATTTTTATTCACTCTTAGGAATTTTAAATTGAGAAAAAGGACCGTTTGATAAATGAATACATAAAATCACTTTTAAGCGATGAAAAATACATTATTCGTGTAAATCCCCTAATGCTCTTATTTATGTAGGACGCATGAGTAAAGTGATTTTGACAAAGACTGGCAGAATGAAATTCTGCTCTTGTATATTTACTCATAAGAATATAATTACAATTAACTTATAACTTAACATAACAGATATATAAAATATTTTTTATAGAATAATTATTAATATTATTATAGAGCATAATTGATCATAAATATTCCCGTACAAATAATTAGCAATTTAATAATTTAACCTGAAATTGATTTTTCTTTACTATAAGCAAATTTATTATGAATATCTTACATGTTTCTTATGATCTTAGAGATAGATATAACAGGGATAAAACTACAGCAGTTAAAAGATTAATCGAATGCAACAAGTCATTTGCCAAGGTATGGATAGTTGATATAGTAAGAGTTTCAACATTTAAGGAAGAGAAGGTAGAATTAAAATCACCCAATTATTTAATTATAAATTCTTTTGGCTTACCTTTTGGCTTATTTTTTAATTTAACCCAAAACAGAGCTTACAAGAAAATAAAAAAAGTAGTTGACGAAGGGAAATTTAATATAAATACTATAGATCTTATTCATTCACATAAATTAACTTTTGACGGTTCCATCGGATATAAAATTGCAAAGTTAATTCAAAAGCCATTCATCGTTACTTTAAGACAAACTGATATTGGAGTTTTGAAATACAAGATATTGCTGAGGAAATATTTTAAGCAAATATTGATTGACTGTAATAAGGTAATTTACCTAATCCCACAAATGCTGATAGAAATTGAAAAATATCTGGGTAAAGATTATTATGAAAAGTACATTAAACCCAAAACAATATTAATACCCAATCCAATAGATAAGGGTGGAAATATTTCCGAGTCGAAAGTCGAAAAGAAAACCTTCTTAACAATTTTGATTATGGAGAAAAAAATTGTTAAAAGAAAAAATATTAAGAGGTTATTGGAGTCATTTAAGTTAATAAATGATAATGAGATTAAACTAAAAATTATTGGCGATGGAGCACACAGGCCAATTGTCGAACAATTGGTTCATGAAATGGAACTTGCTAACCGAATATCTTTCCTCGGGAAAATTGAAAATAGTAATATAGATAAATACTATGCGCATACTGAAGCTTTCCTACTTCCAAGTCTTAGCGAGTCTTTTGGTATGGTATATGCTGAAGCTTTGCAGAACGGTACTCCAATTATGTACTCCCGGGGATATCTGGGCTTCGATGGTTTTTTTGATAATGTCGGTGTCGGTGTGGATCCCAAATCGATAGTATCTATAAAAGACGGAATTCTTGATCTCATTAAAAATGGGGATAAGTATAGACAACACATTAAAAAATTAAAGGAAGCCGGCGAATTTAATATTTTTAATTCAAATTATATTACTGAAAAGTATCAGGGAGTACTTATTGATTGTACAAAATCGATTCAATAAACTAAAACTATTTAGTTGTTTAGTTTACAATTGATCGGTTAAATAAAAGTTAGTTTTAAATAATGTCAGGTTTATTAATGGTAAAATTGGATGTGCTTCTAACGGACGGAGAATATAAAAATACTTATGCTATTTTAAGAGCGCTTAAAGAAAAGGGATTAAAAGTAGGCATAATATTTAATTCTCTGCATTCGATGTCCATCTATTCAAGGTTTGTTGACAAAAGATTTTTTATAAAATCTAATTTGTTAAAAAATTCTTCCGTCGAAGAATTAGAATCTTATAAGAATGAAGTTATTAGTATTTTAAAAAGCAATAAAATCGATGTTTTTATTCCGGTCGGTAATATGTCATTTCATTTTGCGTCAAATTATAAAGATGAATTGGAAAAACACACAAGATTATTAGTTGTGGATAAGGATTGCATGCAGGTTGCCCAAAATAAAGAAATGACTTTTAAATTTGCTGAAAAAATAAGCGTACCAATTCCAGGGACGTACTATTTAAATTCTGTTGATGATATTGAAAAGATAGTAGTGAAAGTTACTTTTCCTTGTGTGGTTAAAAAAACAAATTTTTTTGAAGCCGGCGTGGTTTATTGCAACAATAAAGATGAATTAACTAATAAACTTAAAATTATTATGGCTTCCCGTGCTTCAAATGCATCGTATCCGATAGTTCAGGAATATGTCTCCGGGCCTGGAACCGGATTTTATGGCATTTTTAAAGATGGTAAGTGCATTAATTATTTTATCCATGAAAGAATTCATGAATATCCTGTAACAGGAGGATCAAGTTCATTTGCTAAAAGTATTTATAATGATAAATTAAAAGAAATGGGTACAAAGGTACTTGAAGGACTAAATTGGCAAGGCGTCGCAATGGTCGAATTTAAAAAAGATATCATTAATGAAACCTATAAATTAATGGAAATTAATCCTAAGTACTGGGGATCCCTTGAGTTAAGCTATCGGGCAGGTATAAATTTTCCTTACATTAATTATTTGATTGCAATGGATAAACCACTTGAAGCGCCACCACAGACTTACAAGGAAAATGTTTACTTTAGATGGATTTTACCTGATGATTATCTATGGAAATTATTTACTTCTAAAGAACAAAGAGAAAATTTCAGGCTTATTAAAAAGAAAATTAAAATATATAATAACTTATATTGGACCGATCCGTTAACTATAATTTTCAATTTATTGTTAACTATTTTTAAAGTATTAACAGAAAAAAGATATCCACATGGAAAAATTAATTAATTCAAAAACAGTTTTTCATTTACATACAAAATATTCCCAGGATTCCTTTTTGGAGCCTTCAGCTATAATTGATATCTTGGTTAAAGCGAATATAGATAATGTTATTATTACTGATCATAATTCCATTCGCGGAGCAAAAGAGGCAAAACAATATGCAAGGACCAAGTATGATAATAAAATAAATGTCATTATTGGGGAAGAGGTATATACGGATATTGGTGATATAATTGGGTTTCCTTTAAAAGAAGAAATTCAGGATTATGATCATATAAAGGTTATTGATAAAATTAAAAATCAAGGTGGCTTTGTATGTATTCCTCATCCTTACAAATATCATAACTTATTTAAGATTCACGAATCCAATTTCTTAAAAAAAATTGATTTTATTGAAATATTTAATGCTAGATTAAATGAAAAATTGAATGGTTTTGCTCAAGAATTAGCGGATAGTTTAACCGATAAAAAGGAAATAATTGGTACAGACGCTCATTTAAAAAAAGAATTATTAAATACTTTTTTTATATTTAATGAAAATTTAGAATTAAAAGATAAACAAACCAAGTATACTTCTAAAAGAAACTACTGGATGAGCCAAACAATTAAGAATGTTAAAAAGAAAAACCTAAAGGGGATTGCTAAAGGATTAGCACTTGCCGCACTTAATAAAATCTAATAATTATAATTTAATTTTATGTTGATAATATCCATTTCACCAAAATATGTTGAAGAAAAATCATATACTTTGTTTGTAATGCTCAATGAGATATTGGGGATTGAATATACATTGGAAGCAAAAGGTGATCAACCAAATTATGAGATAACTTTTGATGACAAAACAATTATAATTGAAGACCATTTTTTTAAGCATTTCCCTGGTGATTTGACATATTTATCTGCAAAAAATATTCCTGATACTATTAAAAAATATAATAACTCTTTTACATCTGAAGATGATATTCCTGTTCTTTGGGGAGATGACAAGCTTGTGATAGATGAAAAAAAAATAGATTGCGGTCTTGATATATTTTCTTCGGCATTTTTCCTTTTATCAAGATGGGAGGAATATGTTATCAAAGAAAGAGATGTAAATAATAGATTTATAGCCAGCAATTCATTAACAAGTAAAATGAATATTCTGCATCGTCCGCTTGTAAATGAGTATGTAGAAATGTTTTGGAATATGCTAAAATTTTTAGGCTATAAGGGAGAAAGGAAATTTAACAAACCTGAGTTTTCTATTACTCATGATATTGATCAGCCGCTTAGATTGGTTAGTCTTAAAATGCTGGCGAAAACTGCAGGACGGGATCTACTAATGTTTAAAGATTTCCTTGGTGCAGTATTGTATGTATTTATTTATTTTATAAATAAATTTAATAATAAATATGATCCCGCAAATGTTTATGATTATTTTATGGACTTGTCCGAACAGGCAGGGGTTAAGTCACAATTTTATTTTCAAAATGCAAAAAAAACAGAATATGATTGGGGATTTGATGTAAATTCCAAACTAGTTCAGGGAATATTTGATAATATAAAGAGACGAGGACATATTATTGGGTTTCATCCCAGCTATTACACATACGATAATCCGGAATTGTGGCAGGAAGAATACAACGGGCTTTGTAAAGCAACAGGAGTAAAAATCAATAGTGGTAGGCAGCACTACTTAAGGTTTGAAGTTCCAACAACCTGGCAAATATGGGATGATAATAATATGGAATATGACTCAACTGTAGGATATGCTGAGAAAGAAGGTTTCAGATGTGGGACTTGTTCTGTTTATTCCGCTTACAATATATTAACAAGAAAAAAATTAAAATTAAAAGAAATGCCTCTAACATTAATGGAACTTGCCTTAATGAGATATCAAAAGAACATTAGCCCGAATGAGTTCCTAACGCGTATGGATAATTTAATAAAAACGACCAAAAAATATGGAGGCAATTTCGTATTTCTCTTCCATAATTCTTATTTTGATAAAAAAATTTACACTTTAGATCTTTACAGGAAATTAGTCGGTTTGTATAATAAAAATAATTAGTGAGTTTTTAGATTTTTAATGATTGCTAACAAAATATTTCAAGGATACGTCAAATCAGCATTTACTTGTTCCCCTATTGCTGAAGTTAAAATTAATTTGTTTGATGGTAAAGATAAATTAATAGGATTGATGCATACAGATAAAAAAGGTCGATGGTCTATAAATATTGATGAAAAAGCAGATCATTTGGTTTTTGAGAAAACTGGTTATTCAACAAAATCATTAACGATAAATAATGGGCTGCCAACAATAGTTAGGCTATTGGAAGATTCAATAATTGGCTATTTAGATAAACTCGCATACAGGCCCGGGGAAAATATTAAAGCTTATATACATTCTAATGAACCTTTTCGTGCCCAATTAATACGACATGGTCTAAAATCCGAGGTAATAACCGAATTGGGTGTTTTCAAACCTAATACGCAGAATATACCTGACGGCTTTTTTGTAACTGATGGATTATCGTGGAAAGAAACATTTAGTTATGTTATTCCTGAAAATCTTAGATCCGGAATGTATACCATTAGTTTGAAAAGTGATAATAAAGCACTCTATTATTCAATGACTTTTGTTCTTGCTCCTCCAATTCAAAACTCCGGTAAAAATGCGAAAATTCTGGTTTTAGCCAGTACAAATAATTGGCAGACATATAATATTTGGGGTGGACGCAGCAGGTACAGAAATTTTGAAAATCCAAAATCAAATAAATTATTAGGTCAATTAAGAGTCCTTGCTCTAAGGTTTGTACCTGAATCGATAAAATCATTAGTGAAAAAGTCATTAAAAGATAAGGCTGTTGTAACAATTAAAGATCACCCGGAAGATTTTCAATTCAAAAGATTATCTATCAAAAGACCGCATCCTAATGCCAGCATTAATGGAGAATCAGTGCAAGCAACATTTACCAGCCATTTAGCAGCAGGTGAATGGAGAATTCTTGCATGGCTTGAGAGGGAAGGTTATAAATATGACTTAATTAGTGGATATCAATTACATTCCAAACCAGATATCTTGAAGACTTATGATGTAATAATACTAAGTACTCATTGTGAATATTGGAGTAAAGAGATGTTCGATGGCTTGAAAGAATTTCATAATGATGGAGGTTCAATATTAAATTTATCAGGCAATTCTATATACCGCGAAATTGAATTTTTTGATGATGGTAGTTTGCACTGTGTTAGTTTAAGATTTGCAGAATCTGCCGAAGACGAATCAAAATTAATCGGTGTTAGATTTGATATGCGTGGCTACGGTAGTTGCGCTTCCTATAAAGTTATCACCCCAGATCACTGGGTTTTTAATGGAACTAATTTAAAGAAGGGGGAATTATTTGCTCAAAAAAGTTTAAATAACTATAAAGCAAATTTAAATAAAAATTTTAATGTTGAGCCAGCTTCAAATCCTGGAATGGCGCCATTAAAAGGCGATGGCGGTTCAGGCTGGGAAACAGATAAGATTACCAAAAGCGCTCCAAATGATGTTATCCTTTTGGCAAAAGGAACTAATAAACATAAGGGAGGAGCGGATATGATTATAAGGGAAAGTGCGAATGGAAATTTGATGTTTTCTGCATCTTCTATAACATTTGGAGGATCACTATTAATTGATATACCGGGTACAATTTTGATTAAAAATGTTTTGCGGAAAGCCCTAAAAAAAAATATTAATTAATATTTTAGATTATTTCTCTAATACATAGCTATCCTCACTAATAGTCCTAAATCGTTTGTTAAAAAAAATTATTATAGCTTATTATATCTATAGATATGCTAGTGCAAATAAATTATTTCATTTAGATAAAAATAGTTTTGAGTTTAAATCAAATTTGAGGGAAAAATAAATGTATTTGAATAATATTTATTTGCTTATCAAACGAAGCGTTAATACAAAATTTAAGTACAAAGCCTTTTATTATATAATCTTTATTCAAATTCTTGTTTCTTCACATTTTACATTTGGTCAAAATGTTACATTTGCAGTGATAGGAGACGAGGGCACCAATGATTCACACGAAGCAGCTGTAGCTGCGATGGTAGATTCATGGGCTCCTGCTTTTGTAATGACTGTTGGGGATAATATATACGATGATGCTGTAACCAGTTACAATGACGCAGTTGGGAAATATTTTCATCAATACATGTATCCTCATGATACAGAATATGGTAATGGTGACACAACTACAGAAAATCATTTTTGGCCAGCTTTAGGTAATCATGAATGGGAATATAATATTAATCTTTATTACAATTATTTCTGGTATCTACCTAATAATAAACGCTATTATACTATTAAAATCGGTGATATAGAATTTTTTCTTATTGATTCTGACAAAAATTATGAACCTGATGGTACAATTATAAATTCTACCCAGGCAAATTGGATGATACCCAAAATTCAAAATTCAACTGCAAAATGGAAAATAGTTATTTATCACCACCCAACTTATACATCAAGCGACTTGACTGGGAGTTATACAACTTATATTACCTGGCCTTTCGAAGACTACGGTGTAGATGTAGTAATGTATGGTCATGCTCACGTTTATGAAAGAATATTGAAAGATGAAAACAATGATGGTACTTATTTGCCGTATTTTACAAATGGGCTTGGCGGCAGAAGCAAGCATGGTTTCGCTACGCCATATGATCCGGGTAGCGTAGTTCGATACAATGCTAATTGGGGTGCAATGAAAGTAATTGAAAAGGACGATTCACTAAGGATTGAATTTCATTCTTTAGGAACCGGTTATCCTTTGATAGATAGTTATACAATAAATAAACCCGTATTGCCAGTGGAATTAACAACATTTACAGCAAGACTGATTCAACCATCGTCTGTGCAATTAAACTGGTCTACTTCTACAGAAGTAAATAATTATGGTTTTGTTGTTGAACGATTATCAGCAAATTCGTACTGGCTGAAAATTGGATTCGTTCCGGGCTCGGGCAACAGTAATTCACCTAAAAATTATTCTTATACTGATAACCTTTCGGGCGGAAGTTCATTCAGTTACAGACTCAAACAGATAGATGTTGATGGAAAATTTAAATATTATGATGCAATAACAATAAACCTTGAAGAGTCCAATAAGGCACAATTATTTCAGAATAAGCCAAATCCGTTTAATCCTTCAACAACTATTAAGTATTATATTCCTAGTACGTCTGATGTTGTAATTAAAATTTATGATATTTTGGGAAGAGAGGTAAGAACGTTAATTAACCAGCAGACAACCGCAGGCTATCATATAGTTTACTGGAACGGACAAGATAGCAGAGGAGAAGAGATGGCAAGCGGTATCTATCTTTGCCGCTTAACTGCGGGTAGTTATTCCGAAACCAGGAAAATGAACCTACTTAAATAGTAACTTTGGAATACTTTGTATGCCGCAATCTCTTTCATAACATAGGATTACGGGATGGGGTTTTTTTTGCCTTTTGTCGAAAATTTATTGTACAATGTTAAAATATTATTTATATAACATTGTTTTATTTAGGAAAGAAATAAACCTAATCCTGGAGTTGAAATTAATTGCAGAAAAGGTATCTCTTAAAATGTTGTTGGATGACATTAGTTTGAATGGGATTAAGTATTTTGTAATTAATAGTTAGCAAATATTGTAGCCCTTACCACCTTTGTGTATATAAAAGAAAGTTAAAAATTGTTATGTGTTCTCTATTTAATTAAATTGGAGGATTATGTATATGAAAAGAAGGATTGTGTTTTATAAAAAATTTGGTCTTCTGGTTTTTGTAATTTTTGTATCAGCGGCTATGCATATTTCTTATGCACAAACTCAAACAGTTTTTGCAGTTATTGGAGACATGGGATCGGATAACTCAGATGAAGCAGATGTGGCTACGATGGTCAACACATGGAATCCAAGTTATGTGTTAACGGTCGGCGATAATGTTTATACAGATTCTTATCCTGATGATGATGGGCAATATTATCACAAGTATATGTATCCCCACGAGTCCACATATGGAAGTGGAGATACAACTACATTCAATCATTTTTGGCCGATATTAGGTAATCACGATTGGGACTACAGCATAAGCGCATATCAAAATTATTTTAATTTGCCAAATTACTATACCAAGCAAATAGGCGACATTGAGTTTTTTGTTATAGATTCTGACACGCGCGAGCCAGATGGCACTTCTTCAACTTCAACACAGGCTAATTGGATACATACACAAATTTCAAATTCAATCGCAAAGTGGAAGATTGTGCTTTTCCACCACCCGGCTTATAGTTCCGGGGATAATCCTAGTAATCCACGTATGCAGTGGCCATTTGAAGATTGGGGAGTTGATGCTGTATTAAGCGGACATTCCCACGATTATGAGCGAATACTGAGAGATGATAATACAGACGGTCAAAAACTGGTCTATTTTGTGGACGGAACAGGAGGAGACGATTTAGGTGTAATTAACACACCCCATGTTTCTGGAAGCCAATATCAAGATGCTGATGATTTCGGCGCATTAAAAGTGATTGAAAAGGATGATTCTCTTAGGTTTGAATTTCATGAAGTTACTTCCAGTTACAAATTACTGGACAGTTATACCATAAATAAAGCCGTTTTGCCTGTAGAATTAACCGCTTTCACTGCAAGATTCGTTCCTCCATCATCAGTATTATTAAATTGGTCCACTTCTACAGAAGTAAATAATTATGGATATAATGTTGAAAGATTGTCATCAAATTCAGACTGGCAGAAAATAGGATTTGTATCGGGCTCAGGAAACAGTAATTCACCAAAAAATTATTCATTTACAGATAACCCTACCGGAGGAACATCATTTAGTTACAGGCTCAAACAAATAGATTTCGATGGAAAATTCAAATATTATAATACGATAACTGTGAATTTAACAGCTACAACTAAGCCCCAATTGTTGCAAAATAGTCCAAATCCATTTAACCCATCGACTACAATCAAATTTTACACACCCGCGGCAACAGATGTAACAATAAAAATCTATGATATGTTAGGAAGGGAAGTGAAAACATTAATCAACAAACAAGCAACACCAGGATATCATATAGTTTACTGGAATGGGAGAGATAGCGGAGGAGAAACAGTTGCAAGTGGTATCTATCTATACCGTTTAACTGCAGGGAGTTTTTCTGAAACGAAAAAAATGAGTTTCCTAAAGTAGAATAGAAGTGATATGTAATTATTTATAATTTATAGGATAGAAAGCTATCGTTTTATTTAGCAAAATCTATAAATAAGAACTAAAATCTAATAGGAATTATTCAAGTAATTATTTAACCGTTAAATTATGGAGTGTGTAATTAAAGGATCTAGGTTTACTGATTATCTTAACAAGTAGTCATTATTGTTATATCACATCTAATCTAATAAATTCTATTGAATGTATTCAAATAATTTTATTGAGGAATTAACTATATGAAAAAATGTAGGGATATATTTTTTTATTTAAATCTCAATCAATTAGTCTTTATTGTGTTCCTGTTTTTGATTTCTCATATTTGCTATGCTCAAACACAAACAGTTTTTGCAGTAGTAGGGGATATGGGTTCTAATGATACTCACGAAGGAGACGTGGCAACAATGATAAATTCCTGGTATCCCAGCTTTGTTTTTACGGTAGGCGACAATGTATATACGGACTCCTATCCTGATGATGTAGGCCTATATTATCACCAGTATATGTATCCACATGAGTCCACATACGGTGGCTCGGATACAACAACATTCAATCACTTCTGGCCGATTGTAGGCAATCACGATTGGGACTACAGCATAAATTCTTATCATAATTATTTTAATTTGCCAAATTACTATACTAAGCAAATAGGCGACATTGAATTTTTTATTGTAGATTCTGATACACGCGAGCCAGACGGAACTTCCTCTACTTCTAATCAGGCTGTATGGATACATCAACAGATAACAAATTCGACAGCAAAATGGAAGATTATACTTTTTCACCATCCTGCTTATAGTTCAGGTTATGACGATAGTAATTCATATATGCAGTGGCCGTTTGAAAATTGGGGAGTTGATGTGGTATTAAATGGACATGCCCATGATTACGAACGTATCCTAAGAGATGATAATTCAGACGGCGATACTTTGGTATATTTTATAGATGGATTGGGTGGAGATTCACATGATGGATTTTCAAAGCCATATGTGACCGGAAGTATGGTTCGATATGCTGGTAATTATGGAGCCTTGAAAGTTATCGAAAAAAGTGATTCGCTAAGATTTGAATTTCATTCAGTGTCATCTGGTTATCCATTAATCGACAGTTATACAATAAATAAGTCGGTTTTGCCGGTAGAACTAATTACATTTACAGCAACTGTTGTCCAATCATCCGCTGTTCAATTAAAATGGTCGACAGCAACCGAGGTAAATAACTATGGATTTGATGTTGAAAGATCGTCATCAAATTCAGGCTGGCAAAAAATTGGTTTTGTTGTTGGTTCAGGCAATAGCAATTCACCAAAAGTATATTCTTATACTGATAATCCCTCAGGGGGCAATTCTTTCAGTTACAGGCTTAAGCAAATAGATATTGATGGGAAATTTAAATATTATAATATTTTAATCGTGAATTTAACTACTAACACTGAGCCAGAACTGATGCAGAATAGTCCAAATCCATTTAATCCATCAACAGCAATCAAGTTTTACATACCGTTGGCAACGGATGTAACAATAAAAATCTATGATATCTTGGGAAGGGAAGTAAGAACATTAGTGAACAAACAAACAACAGCAGGCTATCATATAATATATTGGAATGGAAGAGATAGTGAAGGAGAAACAGTTGTAAGTGGAATTTATCTATATCGTTTAACTGCAGGTAGTTTTTTTGAAACAAAGAAGATGAGTTTATTGAAATAGAAGAATTATTATATTACTAAACATTTGAATCCTTTCATAATATATTCTTATGAAAGGTTTTATTTTATATAGATATAATAATTAAATAGATTTGTTTTCCCCAAACGGTTTAAAATTATTTATAATTCGATTTAGCCTAAAGAATTTATTATGAATTTTATTTAGTTAACTTTTCATATATTTTTCTTATTGCTTCTTCAGGAGCAATCAAATTTGTTTCCAATATGAGATCTGGATTAGCAGGCTCTTCATAGGGGATCTTTTGGCTAAATCCTATAAGATTATCTATCTCGCCGTTTAACGCTTTTTTATACAATCCTTTAGTATCTCTTTCTATTAAAGTATTTTTATCACATTTAATATAAACTTCAAAATAATCCTTGCCGAAAATTTTTCTCGCATAGTTCCTGACTTCCTGATATGGAGTTATTAAGGAAATTAAAATGAAATCAGTTTCTTCTTTAACTTTATTTATTCTATTTATAATTTCACGATTATTTTTTAGAATACCTTCTTTTGAAAAATCTGATACAATATTCAATTCTTCCCTAACTCTGTCTCCATCATACCACTCAACAGTATAACCATCTTTAGTTAGCTTTTCTTTTAATAAATTGCTGAGCGTTGTTTTACCGGATCCGGAAAGTCCTGTTAGCCAAATTATCACTTGAAGTATTCCTTCTTTTTAACTTATGAATAATTGTTCTTTTGCATTAATCATATTCTCCAGAACATCTGAAATTTCAGTTCTTAACAAGTATTCCGGAGGTCGTTTATTACTTATGAGGTAATTCCTGATTTCAGTAGCGCTGATTTTAGTCCTTTTATCTTCAGGATGATCACAGTTATCTGTAACTGATCCGCAGACACTACAATAATATGCTGTGTCAAAGAATACAGGTTTAATTCCTAAATCGCCTAATTTATCAAATATTTCCTGTGATGCATTTGCATTGTAGAAGTTGCCAACACCCGTATGGTCCCTTCCAACAATAAAATGGCTGCATCCGAAATTTTTTCTACACAATGCTGTAAAAACTGCTTCCCTAGGTCCACTGTATCTGGAATATGTGCTAAAAGCCCCCAGCAGGACTTTAAATGGATCATAAAAACCTTTAGATATCATTCTTTCATAACTTCTGAGAATTACGTCAGAAACAAAATCGCCCTTTTTCTTTGGTCCAATTACAGGGCTTATAAATAATGCATCAGCATTAATCCTTTTTAATGCTTCTTTTTGAATGAATTCATGACCTCTATGTATTATATTTCTGGTATGGAATCCTACTACAGTAGCAAGGTTAAGATCTCTTAAAATCGATCTTATTTGTTTTGGAGTCAATACATATGGAATTTCCGTGCTGCCACGTCTAAGTTTAAATACATCACCGCTGACTATGTAATTTCCTCTGCTTTTAAAGTAGCTAACACCCGGGTGACTGTCATCTTTCGTATCAAACCATTTTTCCGCGCAAACATTCAAATCTTGGATCTTTTCTATATTATTTACAGTTAATACTCCCAGCAATTGCTTATCTATTTTCGAGTATAATAAAACTTTATCGCCTAATTTAAAATCTATATCATCCTTATTCATTTGTAATAAAATAGGTAGAGTCCAGATATTTCCGTCAAGTAATTTATTTGATTCCAATACCGAATACATTTCTTTCAAATTCATAAATCCCCTGATTGGTGAATAAGTACCGGTAGCCAATTGTTCAATATCTAAGGCTGTCTGTTCATTAACATAATGTTTAGGGTAATTTTTGCTTTCAATTTCTTTTATATCTTCTTCTACATAATTTTGAATGAGCTCTCCTCCATGGGGTGGTATCAGGCTATTCTCATAAACTTTATCTATATAATCATGAATATTCATATTAGTATAATAGCTCATATAGTTTGTTGTTTCCTCAATTACCCCGGCCGCCATTCGAACAACTTCTACAGGGTGATTGCCAATTGCTGTCTCGGCTGCTAATACTAATCCTTTCGCTCCGTTAAAGAGGTTACTTGTTATATCATTAATTTCTGCTCTGTTTGGTTGTAGTCCGGAAATCATACTGTCTAAAAGATTTGTTGCTACGTAAACAGGCTTTTCAAATTGATTAGCAAAGTTCATAATATATCGTTGAGTTACACCTATTTTTTGAAGCGGTACTTCTTTAGACAAATCTCCTCTATCAATTAAAATCGCATCGGTAGCCTTTACTATATCTCTTAGATTTGAAAGTGCATTGTAACTCTCGATTTTACTTATAACAAAAAGTGGATATTTAAATTGTTCCCTTATCCAAATAATTTCTTCTTTTTGATATGCAAAGGATAAAGCATAAAAATCAATATTCATTTCTTTGCCAATTTTTAGAGCAGCAAGATCCTTCTCAGTAAATGGAGACAGATATGGCATTCTATCAATACCTATGCCTTTATTGCTGCCAACTACTCCACCTTCTATTACACGACCCAAAACTAATTTTTCTTCAATTTTAGTTATTTGCACAATCACAGAATTGAAATCTATTCTTAAAATATCTCCAACTTTTAAGATTTCTTCAGGTTTTATTGGATAAATTGCAAGCTTGTTATCTTGTTTTTTGTCTCTATATTCTACTATTTCAACTAAACTATTAGTTTGAAGAGTAATTTGACCTGTTGAAAATTTTCCGGTTCTTACCTGAGCTCCTTCAGTATCCAGACAAATCGGCTTTTTGGTCCATAATCTAAGTTTTTCAATAACACCTCTTAAATCATCAATTGAAGTATGTGATAAATTAATTCTAAAGATATCTGTACCCCACCTGTCCATTTCCTTTATAATATTTTCTATAAGAGAACTAGGACCTACTGTCGCAATAATTTTAAAAATTCTATTGTTCATTAATCACCATATTTCATATTATTGAATAATTCTTATTTAAAGTGCTAAAAATTTCTTTTAAATTATTAGTTCAGAGTATTAGCTCTTTATTAACTTTTTACGATAAATGAGTCATTTAGCAAATTTTGTTTATTAAAAGTTAATCCCTTTATGTCGGCCCCAGCAAATTTAGCAATAGCATAACCCGCCCCGACATCCCATTCATTTGTTGGGCCGTGTCGATAGTAAACTTGTGCCTGACCTTCAGCAAGCATACAAAATTTCAGTGAGCTGCCAACAGAAATATATTCATTAACTCCAAGTTCATCTAATACTTTTTGTTCTTCTTCTGATGAATGAGATCGACTCTTCACTGCAATTTTTTTTTCACTTTTGCCTTTATTAACCGACAGCTTTATAGGCTTATTCCGATTAATAATTTTATAGGATCCAAGTGTTTCATCCGCAAAATAGAGAGAGCCCCTTGTTATATCCAATTTATTAAAGTTAAATTCTTCTTTAATATCAATTTCTCCATTTACGAATTTTTCTTCATAAGCCGGTGCATATATAATTCCAAATACAGGTTTATTATTTTCAATCAGAGCAATGTTAATTGTAAATTCTCCGTTCTTTTTAATAAACTCTTTAGTACCATCTAATGGATCAACCAACCAAAACTTTTTCCAATTCTTTCTTTCTTGATATGGAATATTAGCCCCTTCTTCAGACAAAATCGGAATATCCGGATATAAACTATTTAACCCTGTTTTTATCAAATTATGAGAAGCTATGTCTGCTTGAGTAAGAGGGGATTTATCTGTTTTGATTTGAATGTCAAAATCATCAGAGTTGTAAATTTCAAGTACTGATTTGCCAGCATCGAGAGTTATGTTAATAATTTTTTCAATATCAATCATATTTTAAGTAAACAGCCATATTAAAAATTAATAATAGTTTTTTTAGATCATTCTGATTTAAAAGATCCAATAGTGAATTGTTTATTTCTAGACCAATTCAAAATATATCGATAAAGGGGAAGTGACATTATGTTTGCTAATAATTTATTCGGCCAGCTCAGCTGTTTTTTCCATTTGGTATCTTCAACCAGGGTGACATTGTTTGATTCGAACCTGCTTCTGTTACCAGAAAAAACATGCCCCTGATCTAAATAGACTGTAGTCTTTCCGTCCTTTTTATCATAGTTAAATTTGTCATTAAAAAATCCCGTTAATTTATCTAGGATTGGAACTGGGTCTTTCACAAAATTTTTATATAAAATAGTCGGAATGTCCCCCGAATTCAATTTCTTTATGATGATTCTGGAGAAAATTGTATTAATATTCCAGACAAAAACCTGCCAAAAATTATTGTGTATATTTTTCCCATAATAGCGTAAATCCGCTTGTATATATGAGTTCAATACTCCCCTGGGATCTCTAACAAGGTGTATTGGATAGATTTCGAATTTATCTGAAAAGGAAAGAGCTAACAACCGACCAGGGATGTTTGAATAATCAACCAGTATATTCTTTCCGCTTAACTTTGCAATTGTTTCATATAATTTTTCATTATGTGCTAAATAATCAGACAATTTTTCTCGAAATGCAGTGTTGTTTTTATCTTTTAGAAATCGTTTTAGATTGAAATAATTTTTTAGCATTTCAAACTCTCTTAATTCTTCACTGATTTCTTCTATCTTTATTGATGGAAATGAATTTATATATTCATCTTTAACATTCTTCCAAAAGCCGCAAGTATCAAATTTTTGACCGCAAGTGCAATCGTAGTTTTTTAAAATTCCGTATCTCCAAAAGTATCTTACTTCACCTACAAAAAATGCGTTTTTTGTATCGCCTAAAAGCCGCCCTATAAGTGTCCCACCGCTTTTGCCATATCCTGTAATATATACTAATTTAATTTTTTCCATCTAATCTAATTAAGACCTTTAATATTTGACTAAATATGAATTTAATATAGTAATGAATAATGATCAATCAATTTCAATCGATCATTTAATTTGTAGACAACTGTAGAATTATAAGAATAATAATTTGTTATAAACTAACTTCTGTAACAATTTGATTTTCAATTTTGTATTTCTTATTTGATTTTTCGCAAAATGCAAATCCGTTTTTATCAAAATTCAATCTCTTTCCAGCTTCACTTACCCAACCAATAATTTTAGCCGGGGTTCCAACAACAAGAGCAAAATCGGGAACGTCTTTTGTAACTACAGCCCCTGCACCGATCATTGAATTTTTTCCGATTTTGTTTCCGCATACTATTGTGCAGTTTGCACCAAAAGAAGCACCTTCCTGAACTAAAGTTTTAACATAGAACTTAGAACCAACCTGCGGATACTTGCATTTTGGATCAAGAATATTTGTGAATACCATTGAAGGGCCACAGAACACATAATCTTCAAGAGTAACACCTTCATACACTGATACGTTATTCTGAATTTTACAATTATTACCTATAACTACATTATTCCCGATGTTAACATTTTGGCCTAGGACACAGTTACTTCCGATTTGTGCACCACTCTGAACATGACTGAAGTGCCAGATCTTTGCACCTTCCCCTATATTAACATCTCTATCAACTATTGCTGATTCATGAACAAAATATTTCATAGTATTATTATTTTTTTATACAGTATTTTTTTGCCATAGAATGAATAGGTGCAGCACTATTTTCTATTATTTTTGTATTTCTTAAATCGTAGACTAATTTTATTGAAGGTCGCGCATCTTCAATACCAAAACCATTTCCAACTAAAGTTTCCTGGTAGACCTTGGTATGTAGATCTGTGAATCCCGAACTAAATTGAATTTCCTGGCCATTAAATTCTATAGACCTAAAGGTTGGGATTTTTTTTTCAATAAGATCAGCAGGAAGATCATTTCTATCTGCTGATAGGAACCAGGATACTTCTGCATTTTCAAGCTCGATAAATCCTGCCATCTTATTAGCTTCGGATAATTGTAATTCACTTTTTTTAACATCACCGAACAGCCAGATTAGTAAATCGAAAAAGTGAACACCAATGTTAGTCCCAATTCCTCCTGATTTTTCTTTTATTCCTTTCCACGAAAAATCATACCATAAGCCTCGTGATGTAATGTATGTTAAATTTACTTTATACTTACTTGACGATTTTAATGATTCTAATTTCTTTTTTAATTCAATAAGGCTATCGTGAACTCTAAGTTGCAATATTGTATAAACTCTGCTTCCGGTTTCAGCTTCTAGTTCTTGAAGGGCATCCAAATTCCATGGATTCAAAACCAATGGCTTTTCACAAATTGCATTTGCACCGACTCTTAAAGCTAATCTTATATGGGCGTCATGTAAATTATTTGGAGAACAAATTGTTAAGTAATGTACTCTTTGTTCCTCACCCTTTCTTCGTAATTTTTCCAAATGTCTATCAAATCTCTCAAACTCCGTGAAAAAACTAGCGTTCGGAAAAAATTGATCCAAAATACCAACAGAATCGTGTGGATCTACAGCCGAAACGAGGTTGTTCCCTGTTTCTTTTATAGCTTTTAAATGTCTGGGAGCAATGTAACCTGCTACCCCGGTAATGGCGAAATTTTTCATGAATTTAAGAGTAAAAGAATATTCCTGCTAATTAGTAATTAAATTATTTTTTTAGTCAGCATTCAATAAAAGAAATGATAAAAAGAGACTTATATTATCTTAAACAGGAAATATAGCAATATTAAACTTAAATACCATCAATATTATCTAAAAATATAGCCTCTTATAGGCTTAAAGTTCTATAATATCGATAAAATTTTCTTTAAAAAATTATTTGGCGATAATAGACATATTTTGTTTTCCTAAATCAATTTATTATTTACGAGACTAATTTTAGCTCAAATCATACAATGTAAAAGGTGAGTATTTTAAAATTTAAGTGACTTGTTAAAATATAAGGAATCAATTCTATTAGTAAGTAATATTATGGTTTAGATTTACTTTAATTCAGGTTTATTTAATATTTTAAATTAGTTGATATATATATTATTATTATATAATTGATACTTGAAAATTATAACATTTTTTAAATAGTATGTTATTGGCAATAATATTATAAGTACAAAGAATACGCTGTAATTATTGTCGATAATAGTTTAATTTATTAGCATTATTTAAATAGTACAATTGACCCCAAATGGAAAACAGAGTTGAGAAAAATATTTTTTTCAAGATTGCTATTATTACGTTTGGAATATTTTTGTTTGTTATGTTTTTTCATACAAGCATTCCGTTCCAGCCACCTAGTAAAGATACAGTCCCGAACGAGGGAGGCAACATTATTAATCAAATAATCTATACACTGATATTTTTACTTTCAATGATTTCGCTTTCTTTCAGGCGTACAGATGCCATAGAAATAATAAAAAAGGAAAAATTACTAACTATATTTTTGCTTTGGTGTTTAATAAGTACGCTTTGGTCATATAGTCCACTTGATACAGCAAAGCGTTTTTTTAGGATCTTTACAGGTTTTGCAGTTATACTTTCGTTAATTGTGCATACAAATTCCACCAATGATATTCTAAAGATTATAAAACCTATTCTTTATTTATATGTATTTTCTTCAGTTGTAGTTTGTTTAGTAGTGCCTGGCGCGATAGACCCAGCATTTCAAACTTGGCGTGGATTTTCTATCGAGAAAAATGGTCTTGGTCAAGTCTCGGTAGTATGTATATTATTGAGCTTTTTTATATACAAGACAGAGACAGGTCGTCCTAAATTTATTGCAGCTGTTGCGGTGCTTTTTTCTTTGGCGCTATTATTTGGCGCAAGAAGTATGACTTCAATTTCAACTTTTCTTTTACTGGCATTTGCTGGTACCTTATTATCGATTGATAAAATATTTAAACCTCTTGGACTTGGCCGTTCTGCATCTGTAACAATTTTTTTATTTATAATATTGGCGGCTGCACTGGTAATATTTGTTTCACCTGAAATAATAGATATAATTACGGAATCGGTTGGAAAGGACCCTACATTATCAGGTAGAACAAACTTATGGACAGCAATGTTAATTAGCATTATGCAACATCCAATTCAGGGAACGGGATATCTTGCATTTTGGAGCGTTAATCCCCCTTCTGCTTATCTAAAGCATATATATGATTTGTTTATTTGGATTCCAAATCAAAGTCATAATGGTTATCTGGATATTACAAACGAGATTGGGTTTGTAGGGTTGGGTATATTCTTAATTATGATAGTTAGGTATTTTGCAAGTTTGCGTAGGTTGAATTATCCTAATCCCTGGGTTTGGATTTTAATCGCTTCATTAGTTATTAATTTGCAGGAATCAGTTTTATTTAGGCTGGATCACCTTGTAGGCTGGCTATTTATTCTTGCCTACATGTTTTTGTTTACAGGAATTTGGGAACAAGATGTTGAAGCAATGCAGGAAGTTTAAATTGTTATTATAGTCTCATTTTATTTATGAAATTGCTGATCGCTGTTTTGAAGAATTAAATACTGACGAAAACCTCCTTTCCGATGCTTTCGTTTTTTTTGATAAAAGAAAGAGGATAATATAATTCAAAAAAATCCTTTCATAAAGTATTTATGAAAGGATTTTTTATTTGTTTGTACTTTATTTACTACTTCAATAGGTTCATTTTCTTTGTCTCAGAAAAATTGCCGGCAGTTAATCGATAAATATAAACACCACTTGAAACCGCTTCACCTCGGCTATCTTTGCCATTCCAGTAAACTAAATGATAACCTGCAGTTGTCTGTTGATTTATTAATGTATTTACCTCTCTTCCCAGAATATCATAGATTTTAATTGTTACATCCGATGTATTTGGAATGTAAAATTTAATATTAGTAGAGGGGTTAAATGGATTTGGACTGTTTTGTAATAGCTGAGGCTTAGTGGAAGCTGTAAGATTTACTGTAACACCATCATAATATTTAAATGCTCCATCAACATCTACCTGTTTTAGCCTATAACTGAATGACGTACCTCCCGAAGGATTATCTGTAAACGAATATTCCTTTGGTGAATTGCTATTACCTGAACCTGCAACAAAACCAATTTTTTGCCAACCGGAATTTGCTGAAGAACGTTCAACAACAAAACCATAATTGCTAACCTCTGTTGCGGTTTTCCAGCTTAGTTTAACAGAATTATTTAATACCGATGCAGAAAAAGAAGTTAGCTCTACTGGCAAACCTGCATTTGTGTTATATTCTACTAACCCATTAGTTCCATCATAACCTACAGCTGCCTCGGTAGTTGAACTTGCAATAGCGATATCATATAACTTATAATTAGTATTAGTTGAGGTTGTTTGTGAACTCCAAGTAGATGATGTTCCATTGCTTCCGTTTGTAGTACTATAAATAGCACCATCCTTGCCAACTACTATTCCGTTATCTGCATCAAAAAAGGAAACACTATACAAGGGTGTTGTTATTGCGGAGGTGCCTGTTGATAGAAGGTTCCAATTAGAGCCGTCCGAGGTGTAAAAAATAGCAGGTCCCGTACTAACAGCCCAACCCGTTGTGGATCCAGTAAACCAAACACCACGAAGATCATATGATGACGAGCCAACTGTTTGTGAAGACCAGGTAGTTCCGTCTGTGGTTTGAACTATAGTACCGGATTTGCCAACAGCCCAACCTGTAGTAGAACTGGTAAAGTAAACATCATCCAATTCGTTTGTTGTATTTGATGTTTGCTGAGACCAGCTAGCTCCACCGTTCGAAGAATAGAGTATGGTTCCACCATCGCCTACAGCCCATCCATTACTAGCATCAGTAAAAAATACTCCACGTAATACAATATTCAAAACTGCTGTAGTTGTAATTGGAGACCAGCTTGTTCCATTAGTTGTATGAAGAATGGTAAGTGCTGATGCAGGATTAGGTGATTGTCCAACAATCCATCCTGTGGTTGTTCCAGGAAGGAAAAAAACACATTTTAAAGAAGTACTTACACCACTTGATTGAGTACTCCAATTTACTCCACCGTCAGCTGTATATAAAATTGTACCAAAATCTCCTACAGCATATCCAACAGACGAACTAGAATATGCAACACTATATAAATAATTGGTCGTTGGGGCCGGAGATACAAAAGTCCATTGAGCATTTGCTATATTACCAAATATTAAAAAAACAACAACTGTAACCAGTCTTTTCATTACATTACCTCTCTAATTAAAATTTTATCAAAACTATTATTATCCTATTTCTTTCTCACGTAAAAACACTTTGTTAACCTGATAACATCACACAAATTGCTAATGAGTACACTTTCCTGACAAGAGTAGGAAGAAATTCTTAAAATTTTATTAAGTATTTAATCAATATGTTAAATAATGGTATTCTTAATTACTCGTTAAAATGGTCCATTTGCAAACCTACAGCACATTAAAAATTGAGCATTTTTTCACTTTACAATATTTGTAATCCCTAATAAGAAAGTATTATGCCAATTTTTTATAATAATTTTTAATTTAATCCAAAGCAACAAAAGGAGAAATGTAACAAAGAGATATTGGTGTCTCTATAATATACATAAAATATTGAATAATAATAAGAATTTCAAGCTTTAAACTATTGTTATAATGCTTGGCATTATATATGGTAAAACTGAATGATATTTGAGAAAATTGTTACGGGCTAGTTGAAGGATAACAACTTTGATTTTGGCTATTATTAAAGTACCCCAAAATAGTACCAAATTCTTCCGGGAAATGAAGTAGATAAGGCTAAAAGTACTGTGATTTTTGAATAATACCAAAAGAAAATTATTTCAGATGTATATCATTTATGATTGTTAGTCCATTTTATTTAAGCAAAATGACTTTTCTTTCCAAGAAATGAATTATTATGTATTATAAACGCAAAGAATAATGCTAAATAATGGTGTTAAGAAATAATTTCTTATAATTTTGTTTATTAATTCCTTTTTAAGAGTTACATAATTATTAAATGAATAATATTCTTGTTACAGTCTGTATAGCTACATATAAAAGAATCGATTTGCTTGATAAACTTTTGAATAGTCTTGTCTTACAAAAACTTAATGACAATATTGGTTTTGAAGTTATTGTAGTTGATAATGATCCTGGTGGTAGTGCTGAAGAAGTAACCAGGAATTATAATCAAACTCAAAAATTAAGTGTAAAATATTTTATACAACCTATAAAGAATATAAGTCTGACCAGAAATAAATGTGTTGAAAATGCGGTTGGAGAGTATATTCTATTTATAGACGATGATGAAGTAGCTTCACCTGAATGGATTCTATTTATGGTTAATACAGTTCAGGATTATGAAGCGGATGCTGCCTTTGGAAGGGTTATATCCTATTTTGATGATGGAACCCCTGAATGGATTAAAAAAAACCCCTTGTTTAACCGGAAGGCACCTTCTACGGGAACCGAGGCATTTGAAACTAGATCAGGTAATTGCATAGTGAAGGCTTCAATACTTAAAAATATTACCGGTCCTTTTGATCCTGATTATGGAACGACAGGAGGTGAAGATACTCATTTATTTGGCAGACTAAAAAAGCAAGGAGCAAAATTTGTAAACTGCTTTGAAGGCTATACGTCAGAATATGTACCACCTCAAAGAGCAACTTTTAATTATCTCGTAAAAAGATCATTCGTTAAGGGGAATAATTTTACCAGAAGGGATCTGGAATTATATGGTAATAAAAAATTATTTCCAGTAATTAAAAGCATTTCTGTTTCTGTATTGTTCGGCTTTATTAGTATTTTCTTAACTTTGTGTACATTTCCAAATAAATATTGGAGACTTTATTGGGCTACAAAAATTGCATCTAACTGGGGGCACATATTAGCTGCTTTGGGATATTATGATGAAGCATATAAATAGAAAAATAATCTTTATTATTATATAATACTTAGTAACAATATATAATTTTGGGGTTAATAAAAACGGAGAATTTTTTTGAAAATTGAAGAATCAACTTTAGAAAAAATAAAACTAAATAAAAGCAATATGACTGATGATTTTATTGTGAATGCTAAAATCGTTGTTAACGCAGATGACTTTGGATATTCATCTTTATTAAATCATTCAATTCTTAAATCTTTTGAAATGAATTTGCATTCAACAACTACTTTAATGTGCAATATGCCAGGATTTGAAGAAGCTTGTGAGCTGGCATTTGAAAACAAAATAACAGATAGGGTTGGAATACATCTAAATATGACCGAGGGGAAACCCCTCACTGAAAAAATAAAGAAATACAAAAAATTTGTTAATGATAAAGGAGAATTGTATAAGTCTTTTAAAGGCTATTTATATTCAAGGGAAGAGAAAGAAATTATTTATGAAGAACTTCAAGCCCAGGTAAATAAATTTAAAAGTAAGCATTTTTTACCTACGCACATAGATTCTCATCATCATTTCCATCTTGATATAGGCGCGAGTCTTATTATAAAAGAAATTGCTTTAAAAAATAAGATACCAGCCGTAAGGATAAGTTTCACTTGGGGGAAATACTCTTTAAAAAAAAGAATCCATTCAAAATTAGTTAATATTAGCTTAGCTCTTTCAGGTTTGGCCAAAACTTCGCGTTTTTGTGAAATAAAAACCGTGGATAAAAAATTACTTTCGTTGAACAAACCAATTGAGGTTATGGTTCATCCAGTTCTTGGAGAGAAAGATGAAATCGTAAATTATGTAAACGGAGAAAATTTAGAAAGATTAGTCGAAAAACATTTGCCTAAAAGAAATTTTATTACATATGATTTCCTTAATAAGCAAAATTAATCCTGGTTTTGAACTAACATTATGTGGTTATTATTATAGAATTTATTACTTATTTTAAAAAAATCATTTTCTTGGTATTTTCAAAATTCCCTGCTATAATTCTGTAGAAATAAATCCCGCTTGACAAATCTGTTGCATTAAAATTTGTGTTATAACTACCAGTTGGTTGAAATTGATTTACAAGCGTTTTTATTTCCTTCCCCATTGCATCATAAACTTTAATATTTACGAAAGAATCCTTAGCAAGAGTATATTGGATTGTTGTACTTGGATTAAATGGATTAGGATAATTCTGCAACAACTTGAACGAAGTCGTAGTATTATTAGTTGTTAAAAGATCAGCTGTATCCATGGATTGATAACACCCTATATCCCAACTACTGTTTTGAGGTCTTGGATTACCAAGCAAATCAATGTTGTAAGGGCTGCCAAGATTAACACCAGCACCAATCGCAGGGGAACCATGTTGTAAGCTAAAATCAAAGTTAGATATATTATTGAATAAAGGATTTTCACCTATATCGGTTCCTACAAACGGGTATGCATTCCAGGTTGTTAATGAAATTTCATTTGTTAGATAGCTTACAGGCGTACTCATAGCAGAGAATATTAAATTATTAGCTATTTCACATCCCGGAAATAAAGTGTCCGTAATACTGAATGGTTCTATTCCTGTGCTTGTTGAATAAAAAATATTATTTTTTACTATAATATTGTTCCTTGAATTAGTAAATCTATCGTTTGATATGTAAAAGCCTGGACTGCCGATATTACTACCCTGATAAATGGTATTATTATATATATATGCTTTAAGATTGTTATTCCTTATTGCTATCCCATCAAATGCATAAGGTAAAATAATCAGGTTGTCATAAATGTACCAGTTTGTGTTGTCCAGAATTCCACGATCCAGGCCTTCTATGTAAATTCCCTGAGCATTATAGATTTTTGTATCGGTGTGACGAATAATATTTCCATAGATTTCCCAGGTTCCCCCATTAATTGGAGTCTCATTAGGATTATTAGAAAAATAGAACTGAAGTGCATCAGTATGATCACCAGTAACCTCATCTCTCAATGTTATGTTATTATATCTGAATACATTATTACCACCTCCTGAACACTGCATAAAATCACCATTACCACCAAATGAACCTGCTACTGGGGTAGGTGATTCATCTGCCGTAACATATTCAATAATGTTATTAGAACCATCATACATATCAAGAGACATTATTCCTTCAGTGTGATAAATTTCACAATGAGAGATCGTACAATTTGAAGCTCTCATTCGGATTTCAGTAGTAGCTGCATTTGCACATTTAATGTAACTTAGAGTTATATATTGCGAATAATTAAAATCGACACAATAATCCCTTGAATTTTGTCCATCAATAACAACCTTGCCATTATGCCCCGTGGATAGTCCTTTTGTGATAACAATCCGGTCTGCTGAATTTCCAGACTGGTCTATGATCAGAGTTTCATTATAAACAGTTGAGTCAGTACCACCGGAGATAAAGATTGTATCTCCCCCCGAGATAGAGTTCCAATTAATATTGTTAAGACTTTTCCAGGCATTAGTCCAGTTAGTTCCGTTATTTGAACCGCTGGCATTATTATCAACATACCAGTTAGTCTGGGAGAAGGTTAAGGCAGGTGGAAAGATAAAGTAAATAAACAAGCATAAGTAGCAGAAGAAGTATTTATGCATAATAATGTATTCCCGTGAAATAAGAAAAAAAGATAGATTAGCAAGTAAGTCAAAAAAGCCAATAAGGCTTTCAAACGAGTAACATAAAGACTATTCCAATTTTAATGCCATTAAGCTAAAGGCCTGTCCGAGCTTATAAAGGATAATTAAGTAATTTAAAATGAAAATTTTATTAGAGATGAAAGGATGCTTATATGAAAAACTTGCTGTTTTATATGAATAATGTTCATGGCAGAATAAATTTTTCAGTTTAATTTCTTATTTGATTCTATCAGTTTATTCTAATTCAATTTTAATAACAAGGTAGTTTTTAAAGAGTCCAATTTTTAGACTATTCATGTTTGTTCATAGTCCATAAATAGCACCCAATATCCCAATTGCCAGTTTGACGTCTTTGTCTGCCTAGAATATCCAAATTAAATTGACTACCTAAATTAACTCCAGTATTAATAGCCGGCGAATTTGGATGCAAGGTAAAATCATAGGTAGAAATATTATTAAATAAAGGATCACCTGAAAAATCTGTCCCAACGAATGATAGGGAATTCCATAATGACAAGGATAGTTCGTTATTCAGATACTTTATTGGAGAATCCTTAGGAGAGAATATTAAATTATTGCTAATGTCACTTCCAGCATTTAATTTTATGCCAATATTAATCGGGTGTAGTTTTTTGCTTGCAGAGTAAAAAACATTGTTTTTTACTATGACACTATCAATAGAAGATGAAAATTTGGAATAAATCCAGAACCCAGCACTGGCAGCGCCACTACCCTGATAAATGGTATTATTATATATATATGCTTTAAGATTGTTATTCCTTATTGCTATCCCATCAAATGCATAAGGTAAAATAATCAGGTTGTCATAAATGTACCAGTTTGTGTTGTCCAGAATTCCACGATCCAGGCCTTCTATGTAAATTCCCTGAGCATTATAGATTTTTGTATCGGTGTGACGAATAATATTTCCATAGATTTCCCAGGTTCCCCCATTAATTGGAGTCTCATTAGGATTATTAGAAAAATAGAACTGAAGTGCATCAGTATGATCACCAGTAACCTCATCTCTCAATGTTATGTTATTATATCTGAATACATTATTACCACCTCCTGAACACTGCATAAAATCACCATTACCACCAAATGAACCTGCTACTGGGGTAGGTGATTCATCTGCCGTAACATATTCAATAATGTTATTAGAACCATCATACATATCAAGAGACATTATTCCTTCAGTGTGATAAATTTCACAATGAGAGATCGTACAATTTGAAGCTCTCATTCGGATTTCAGTAGTAGCTGCATTTGCACATTTAATGTAACTTAGAGTTATATATTGCGAATAATTAAAATCGACACAATAATCCCTTGAATTTTGTCCATCAATAACAACCTTGCCATTATGCCCCGTGGATAGTCCTTTTGTGATAACAATCCGGTCTGCTGAATTTCCAGACTGGTCTATGATCAGAGTTTCATTATAAACAGTTGAGTCAGTACCACCGGAGATAAAGATTGTATCTCCCCCCGAGATAGAGTTCCAATTAATATTGTTAAGACTTTTCCAGGCATTAGTCCAGTTAGTTCCGTTATTTGAACCGCTGGCATTATTATCAACATACCAGTTAGTCTGGGAGAAGGTTAAGGCAGGTGGAAAGATAAAGTAAATAAACAAGCATAAGTAGCAGAAGAAGTATTTATGCATAATAATGTATTCCCGTGAAATAAGAAAAAAAGATAGATTAGCAAGTAAGTCAAAAAAGCCAATAAGGCTTTCAAACGAGTAACATAAAGACTATCCCAATTTTAATATCTTTAAGTTAAATGGATATGCTCAATTAAAAAAGTCTATTTGTCCTAACTAGGCTATCCGGTTAAAATATAAATTATATTGAGAGTTATAATCTTCTTAATATAACTGGCAGGTAGGTTTAAGTTATTATTAATTTATGAAGGACGGAGAAATTACAAAAGCAAGATCCAAGTACTCAAAGGGAATATTTATTTATTTTAAATTAAAAAGTATCAGATGAATTCTCAATCTTAATTTTTTATTTATTAAAATCTGTTAATAATATCTAAATGAAATAACAATTTACATTGGTTTACGAAGATTGCTAATAGCATTGCTAAATACTTTAATCAATCAACAATTAACCCCATTCTTAATAAATCATAATATTCATCGTCAATAAGACATTCCTTGCGCAATACCCCTTCAATTTGGAAACCAATTTCCATATTTAGAGTTACATTCCTAATATTATTTTCCACTGTGTTTAGATATATTTTTTTTAAACCAAGATTATTAATGCCATGTTGTATCCATAACATAGTTGATTCTTTTGCATATCCCTTTTCTCTGTAACTCTTTTCACCTATTAATTTTCTTAATTCTGCTTTGCTATTTTCTTTATCATAATCCAAAAATCCCATTAATCCTATCGGAGTTGAATCGTGTAATGTTATAATGCCTAAGATATTTTTTTTATCTTTAATTAATCTGCTTAGCGTATTCTCTTTTATAGATGGACGTGAGAGAAGAAACCAACGGCCAAAGCTATCTTCCAGCCAATTTTTGACCAATTTATAGTCAGTATCTTTGTCAAATACTCTAATTTGTATATTTTCTCCTGTTAAAGGAAATTCTAATTTGTTTCCAGTATGCTTATGGCATATTGAATTTTTCAGCAAACCAGTAATAGGAGTATTCGTTAATGAGAGATCTAAAATGGCATTAATTAATTTAATATAATCTGATTTGGTGAATCCCCATTTTGCCGCTTCATTTATAATTCCTTGAGAAACTATCTCAATCGTTTTATCATTTAAGACCTTTATTTCAAAATCTGTCATTGACTTTTCTTTTTTTAGTAAAAGGATTAGTAATTTGTTATCAATAAATATACCATTTAATGATTAGAATTTGCTAACCTGAAGGGATTTTAGATAATAGCTATTGATCCTAAATGATAAAAAGGGCTTCCATTGTCCTAAAATTGTACAAAATTTGCTTTTATTGTAATTTAGAGAGAGTTAAAATCCTAAAATGTAGTGGAATAGAATGCATAATTTAGTTGTAAGGCAGGTACAGTTTTTAGCTTATTTAAAAATAATATTTCCTATTTAGGTAATTGATTGCTAAACTATATATTAAGGATATTTTATAGGTATTGGTAAAATTTTGAATATTCTGAAGAATTAAAAGTAATGCTAATGGAATTTCTTGCAATGGTTAATAATATAAACAAAGGAAAAGTTATATTATAGAATAAGATACATGGCATAGTAATTGATCTTCTTATCCCGAAATTGGATGAATCATTCATTTTATTAGATTTTCATAAATTATTATTAAAATAAAACATTCTAATAACTTAATATTTTCAATAAAATAGCTGGAGTTTAAAAATTATACGCTAAAATGCAAAATTTATACTACTTAGTTATAATGCATTACTATAATAAAAGTGTTTCAAATTAATTCAATATTTGAATAGAAGATGTAGGTATAAGGTGAATAATCTCAATTTGAATGAAAAATCCATTCATGTTTGGTGGTCTAATTTAGATCAACCCCAAAATATTGTTGATAATTGCCATTCATTTCTTAGTTCTGAAGAAAAAAACAGAATTAATAAGTATAACACTCAACTGTTGAAGAATAGACAGGTGATGTCAAAGGCTATTTTAAAGAAACTTCTTTCACTATATTTAGAAAAAAACGTAAAAGAAATAAATTTTATTTATAATAATTATGGAAAGCCATATATAGCTTGTGATAAAGTCGCTAATTCTGTAAAATTTAATATCTCTCACTCTGAAAATGTTGGAATATTTGCATTTACCCTAAATGATGATTTGGGAGTAGATATAGAAAAAGTTAAAGAATACATTGAAATTGACGGAATAAAGGAAATTTGCTTTACAAACTTTGAAAAAGAATGGTATGATAATCTTAATAATGAATTTAAATTAGAAGCCTTTTACAAAATATGGACCATTAAAGAAGCTTTCATTAAAGCTATAGGGGAAGGATTTTCTTATCCAACAATAAATCTTGAGCTTACTAATGAATCCGGGAATCAGATAAAGATTAGAAAAATTTATTCAAAAGAATATTCAAATGTCAATTATAAGGTTAATACTTTTCCGAGTAAATCTGGTTTTGTTTCCTCTGTAGTATATGAAGGCGAAAAGAACGTTAAGATTTTCCCACAGTTAACCTTCAATGAGCTGATTAATTAAATGAAACAAATAATAATTTTAAACTAAACTAAAATAAAGTAAAGATTTTTAAATTAAATTATAAAATACATGCACTCTAAAAAAATCTCAAAATTTAATGATACTGCAGTTGATTTCCCTAAAGAAATAACTCTACAGGAATTGTTTGAGGAGAGGGCAAAAAAACACACCTCAGAAATCGCAGTAATTTGTGAACACGGAAAATCATTTAATGGAAAAACTTTCTTAACTTATGGCGAACTCAATCAAGAGGCTAACAAATTAGCAAATCATCTTCGTGACAAAGGTGTTGGTCCTAATAAAATTGTCGGAATTCTTGTCGACAGATCTTTTGAAATGATAATTGGCATTTGGGGAATAATAAAGGCCGGTGGAGCATATTTACCGATAGTGCCCGAAACTCCTTCCGAAAGGATTCAATATATTCTCTCTAATAGTGGCGCTGAAATAGTATTAGTTCAGAATAAATATAAAAATAAAATTGCTAATTCAGTTGAATCTATAGATTTAAATAACGGTTCGGTTTATAAAGGTGCTTCTAAAAATTTACCAATAATTAGTTCTTCAAAAGATTTAGCTTATATTATTTATACTTCTGGTTCAACCGGTAAGCCAAAAGGGGTAATGATAGAACATAGATCAGTTGTTAACAGATTATTCTGGATGCAGAAACTTTATCCTATAAATTCTAACGATATTATTCTGCAAAAAACACCTTATTCATTTGACGTTTCTGTTTGGGAATTATTTTGGTGGTCATTTGTTGGTTCAAAGATGTGTTTCCTAGAACCAGGTGGTGAAAAAAATGCTTTTGTAATAGCAGAAAGTATTAGAAAAAATAAAATTACTGTAATGCATTTTGTGCCGTCCATGATGAATTTATTTTTAGACTATGCTGAGAGTAAAACTGAAAAAGACATTGAAAAATTAATTTCGCTCAAATATATTTTTGCCAGTGGAGAAGCTCTAAGTCCTTCACATGTCAAAAGGTTTAATACATTATTAGGAACGATTAATAAAACAAAATTAATTAATCTCTATGGTCCGACAGAAGCTACTGTTGATGTTAGTTTTTTTGAATGCTCCGTTCACAATGATTTTGATAAAATTCCAATTGGAAAACCAATTGATAATATTCAGCTTTTTGTAATAAAAGATAATAAACTTGCTGATATTGGCGAAGAAGGGGAACTCTGTATAGCAGGTGTGGGACTGGCAAGAGGTTATCTTAATAATCCGGAATTGACAAAAGAAAAATTTGTAGAAAATATTGTCAATTCTTCAGAAAGAATGTATAAAACCGGCGACCTAGCAAAGTGGCTTCCCGATGGTAATATTGAATATTTAGGACGTTTGGATCACCAGGTAAAAATAAGAGGATTTCGTATTGAACTTGGAGAAATTGAAAATACAATCAGAGACTATGAGGGTATAAAAGATTGTCTGGTTATCGTCCACAAATATTCCGAAGATGTTGTAAGCATTATAGCATATACCGTTAGCGATGAAGAAATTGATATTGAGAAATTAAAAACCAGGTTGATCCAGTATCTGCCTGAATATATGATTCCAAATCATTTCGTAAGACTCGAAAAAATACCGTTAACATCTAATGGCAAAGCGGATCGCAAAGCATTACCTATACCCAAACAAGGTGAAAGACCCCACGTAAGAATTAATTCTAAAATTGAATCATCATCAGATGATATTGAAAATAATCTGATGAACATTTGGAAAGAACTTTTAGGAATTGAAGATATTGGATTAAATGAAAACTTCTTTGATCTGGGTGGGAACTCCATTCTGATGGCCAGACAGCAAATAAAAGTTAATCAGGTTTTTAACGAAGAATTTTCAATTGTAGATTTTTTCCAGTACCCGACTATTTCGGCTCTTGCAAAATTTATTAGTAAGAAAAAAGGAACATCGGTAAAAAGTGAGACTTATTCTGTTAAAGACAGAAATTTATCCGGATCAGACATTGCCATTATAGGAATTTCGTGTAAATATCCGGGCGCAAATACAGCTGAGGAGTTCTGGCAGAACATAGCTAATGGAGTAGAATCAATTTCTTTCTTTACAAAAGAAGAACTTGAATTTATACCTAAAGGTGCTTTGAACCCAGAATTAAATTTTGTTATGGCAAGAGGTGTGTTAAAAGATGCGGATAAATTTGATGCTCCTTTTTTTGGATATACTCCTCGTGAAGCTGAACAAACAGATCCACAGCACCGTGTATTTCTTGAATGTGCCTGGGAAGCCTTAGAAGATGCAGGTTACTCTTCTGATAAATTTAAAGGATCAATAGGAGTTTATGCCGGTTCAAGTTTGAATGCTTATCTTATGTTTAATGTTCTTCAGGACAGAGAATCCCAACAGGAACTTGTGAGTGGTTATCAACTGGCAGATTATAAAACTATTACAGGAAATGATAACGGGTTCTTAACA